>DBKH01000003.1:0-3515 GCA_002297815.1 Bacteroidales bacterium UBA755
AAATTAGGTGTTAAACTTCCGGAAGACCTATAAACTATCGGAAAAACGTTGAGGATTATAAAGCGGAATATCAAAAAGAGATTGCTTTGTTGAAGAAAGGAATTAGTTTACGCAATGTTAGTTCACTAACTGGAACAAGTATCAACACACTGCGAAAAGTAAAAACTATGTTTTGTGATTAAACTTTACTAAATTTTAATAAAAATATTTGGAATTTTAATAAAATGCCTATACCTTTGCACTGTCTCTAACAAAAAGAGGCACGTAAACTGAAAGTAATTCAGTTGAATAATAAGCCGGATTAGGCACTCTAAAAAATTACTTAATACCTCAAATAATAAATACAACATCGGCATGACCGAAAAAGGGTAAAAGCTCCCTTGGTGTACAAGAACTCGTGGTCGCGTTGATTCCGAGAGCCAAACCGCCTAATAAGAGAATAATCTCTTACTTATGATATCCATCGAAAAATGTCAAAAAACATTGACAGATAATGGAGTAAAATTCAACTATGAAACTGTAAAAGAGTTAAGAGAATATCTATATTTCTTAGCAAGCCTTGAATCAAGGCAAACAATAATAAATTAATAATCAATAAATTACAAATTAGTAAAATAAATGAAAAATATAATTCTATATTGTCGAGTATCGACAGACGAACAAGCAGAGGTGTGTTCATTAGACATTCAAGAACAACGCCTAAAGGCGTACTGTAAGAACCACGATTACAATGTCATCGGGGTCTATAAGGAAGACTATTCCGCCAAACATTTCGATATGAAGAGACCGGAAATGAAAAAAGTGTATGACTTTTGTCGAAAACACAAAGGGGAAGTTGATGCTATACTGTTTTTGCGTTGGGACAGATTCAGCCGAAATCTTGAATTCGCACTGACATACAAGCGCAAGTTCTATGATGAATTAGGCGTTGAAATCAATGCCATAGAATCCCCTATTGATTTCAAGGGTACAGAGTGGTCTATGATGTTCGCTATGTATTGTGGTGTCGCTCATACAGAGGATGAAAAGATTTCAAAAAGGACTAAAGACGGAATTCACGGAACGTTGCTTAAAGGCAAATGTCCAAACAAAGCCCCTATTGGCTATAAGAATGTCCGTGTCGCCAAACACGATTGTTGGGTTGAAATAGACGAAGACAAAGCGGATAAGGTCAAGGCTCTGTTCCAAGAGGTAGCAAAAGGAGTGGAAACCCCTAATTGCATAAGGCGTAGGATAATGCCCAAATTGGCTAAAAGCACGTTCTTTAACCTGCTTCGTAACAGATTCTATGTCGGAGATGTTTTTGTACCTGCCTATGGAGACGATGAAGCGAAATATGTAAAAGGAATTCACGAACCACTAATTGACAGAGCCACATTCGATGCCGTTCAAGACGTACTGGACGGCAAGCGCAAGAAGCAGCCAAAACTGAGCAAGCCAATAGACCCGAATCTATACCTTAGGAAGTTCTTGGTATGTCCGGTATGCGGACACGTTCTGACCGGAGCGACAAGCAAGGGAAACGGAGGGTATTATACTTATTATTTCTGCGGAGGAGACCATAAACACATAAATAAAAGAGCCGAGGATGTCAATAAAGGATTCGTTGATTATACGTCCAAACTAAAGCCGAACAAGGCGGTACTTGCACTATACAACGAGATTCTTAACGATGTCCGAGGGGATGCAATTAAAGAGAATCAGAAGCAAGCCGATAATCTCGAACTCGAACTCGACAACATTAACAGCAGAATTAACCGTGTTAATGACCTCTACTTCGATGGAGAGATTTCCAAAGCCGAAAAGACAAGGAACATAGAACGCTACGAGGCTGACAAGGCAAGACTTGAAAATCAGATTAAAGCACTGAGACTCAGTGAAGAAATGAAAATCAAAGACAAGTTGGACTATTCATTCAACATCATCGCAAATCTTGGAGAGTTCTTCCGTTCAGCCCCTACCGATGTGAAGATTATGCTCCTTGGTTCGATTTTTCCCGAAAAAATCCAATTTGACGGAAAAAATTATCGAACCAAGAACTACAACAAGATGCTTGATATTATCTTTCAAGAAACCAACACATTACGAGGAAATAAAAAATTGGAATCCTCTTCAAATGAAGAAGATTCCAACTCAGTACCCCCGTTGGGAATCGAACCCAAATCGTCGGAACCGGAATCCGAAATTCTATCCATTAGACTACAGGGGCATTATTATTGTATAATCCTATGATTACTCCTCGTAGAACAGATTACAAAAATAACAAATAAATGGCAAAACAAGAATTTTTGACACATCTTTCGCAAAAAGATACTTTTTGTGCTGAAAAATGTAATTTCTCATGGCATAAAAGAGCCTTGAATATTCGGATAATCCAATAATAAATCTTATTTTTGCGTATATGAAAAAAGCATACGTATTTCCCGGTCAGGGTTCCCAGTTTCCAGGTATGGCAAAAGAGCTTTACGAGGGAAACGCCAAAGGCAAGGAATTGCTCGAGAAGGCGAATGACATACTTGGATTCAGAATCACTGACATAATGTTTGAGGGCACACCGGATGACCTCAAAGCCACGCGCGTGACACAACCGGCAATATTCCTGCACTCCGTCGTTCTGGCGAAGTGCTATGACGGATTCAGGCCGGATATGGTCGCAGGGCATTCTCTTGGTGAATTTTCCGCACTTGCCGCCGCGGAAGCCATCAGTTTCGAGGATGCCCTTCGTCTTGTCTATATCCGTGCCACCCAGATGCAGCTCTGCTGCGAGAAAGTGCCGGGGACGATGGCCGCCATCGTGGGGCTTCCGGACGAGAAAGTTGAGGAGATCTGCGCCTCATGCGAAGGCCTTGTCATTACTGCCAACTACAACTGCGGTGGACAAGTTGTGATCTCAGGCGAGAAGGCGGCTGTCGAACAGGCTTGCGAAAAGGCAAAGGCTGAGGGTGCCAGAAGGGCGCTTCCTCTTGCTGTCAGCGGGGCCTTCCACTCCCCTCTTATGGAACCTGCGCGCATCGAGCTCGGCAAGGCCATCGAAGAGACAAAGATCGTGGTGCCAATATGTCCGGTTTATCAGAACGTCTCAGCTCAGGCCGTAACCGACCCAGAGACCATCAAGAAGAATCTGCTCGCACAACTCACTTCTCCAGTGAAATGGACTCAGACAGTCAAGAATATGCTTGCAGACGGAGCCGACTACTTCATGGAGATCGGCCCGGGCACAGTCCTGCAGGGACTTGTCAAGAGGATTTCCGCCGGGACCGAGGGAATCACGATCGAAGGATTGACAACTATTTAAAAACATATTAACATAACGTTAACGATATGGCTAAAGAAAAGAAATTCATCACTTGTGATGGTAACACTGCCGTGGCGAACGTCGCTTATCTTTTCAGCGAGAACGCCTGCATCTATCCTATCACACCATCCTCTCCGATGGCAGAGAACATTGACGAATGGGCTGCCCACGGAAAAAAGAACCTCTGGGGCGAGACAGTAAGCGTCACAGAGTTGGAAAG
>DBKH01000003.1:3557-5871 GCA_002297815.1 Bacteroidales bacterium UBA755
ACCACGACCTACACAGCTTCACAGGGTCTTCTCCTTATGATCCCGAACATGTACAAGATCGCCGGAGAAATGCTCCCTGCCGTGTTCCACGTCTCAGCCCGCGCGCTCGCCTCACACGCCCTCTCCATCTTCGGAGACCACCAGGACGTGATGGCTTGCCGCCAGACAGGCTTTGCCCTCCTCGCTTCCGGCTCAGTGCAGGAAGCCCAGGATCTGGCCGCCGTGGCTCACCTCTCGGCTATCAAGTCAAGCATTCCTTTCCTCCACTTCTTCGATGGATTCCGCACATCACATGAGATCCAGAAGATCGAGGCTCTTGACGAAGAGGAGCTCAAGAAGATGGTCAGCGAGAAGTCTCTCAGGGCTTTCCGTGAGAGGGCTCTTAACCCTGACGCTCCTGTTACACGCGGTACAGCCCAGAACGGAGACGTTTACTTCCAGGCTGTTGAGTCCAGGAACAACTTCTACAACGCAGTTCCTGACATCGTAGCCCGCTACATGGGTGAGATCAGCGAACTGACAGGACGCGAGTACCGTCCGTTCACCTACTACGGTGCCGCTGACGCTGAGAACATCATCGTCTCCATGGGTTCAGTGACCGAGACCATCAAGGAGACCATCGACTACCTCGCCAAGAAGGGCAGGAAGTACGGTCTCATCACCGTTCACCTCTACAGACCTTTCGCTGAGAAATATTTTCTCAAGGTTCTTCCTAAGACCGTCAAGAGGATCGCTGTCCTCGACAGGACCAAGGAGCCGGGAGCTCTCGGAGAGCCTCTCTACCTCGATGTTAAGGCTTTGTTCCAGGGCCAGCAGAACTCTCCGCTGATCATCGGTGGACGCTACGGCCTCTCCTCAAAGGACACCACACCTGCGCAGATTGTTGCTGTTTACGATAACCTTGAGCAGAATGAGCCGAAGAACGATTTCACAATCGGCATCGTGGACGATGTCACCTTCAAGTCCCTCTCCATCAAGAGCGAGGTTTCCATCGTGAAGCCAGGCACCACAGAGTGCAAGTTCTACGGACTCGGATCTGACGGTACAGTCGGAGCCAACAAGAACACCATCAAGATCATCGGCAACCACACGCAGAAATACTGCCAGGCCTACTTCGACTATGATTCGAAGAAATCCGGCGGCTACACCTGCTCCCACCTCCGTTTCGGAGACAGCCCTATCAAGGCTCCATATCTTGTCAGCACTCCTGACTTCGTGGCCTGCCACGTGCCTTCTTACCTCAGCAAGTACGACGTGCTGAAGGGCATCAAGGAGAACGGCACCCTCCTCCTCAATTCCCTCTGGGACGAGGAAGAGACCATCAAGAGAATCCCTGACAACGTGAAGGCTGTCATCGGCAAGAAGAAGATCAAGCTCTACATCATCAACGCCACCAAGATCGCCGCTGAGATCGGACTCGGCAACAGGACCAACACGATCCTCCAGTCCGCCTTCTTCAAGATCACCGGCATCATCCCTTACGAGGACGCCGTCAAGTACATGAAGGACGCCATCGTCAAGAGCTACGGCAAGAAGGGTGAGAATGTCGTGAACATGAACTACGCCGCCGTTGACAGAGGTGGTGAATATACCGAAGTCACCGTTCCAGCCGAGTGGGCGAAGATCTCAGCCAAGTTCGAGACCCCTAACAAGGACCGTCTCGCTCCTGCATTCGTGAAGGACATCGCTGACGTTGTGAACTCCCAGAACGGAGACTCACTCCCTGTTAGCGCATTCTTACCTTACGCTGACGGCACCATGCCAGCCGGCACATCAGCCTACGAGAAGCGCGGTGTCGCTGTCACTGTTCCAAGCTGGGACGCGGAGAAGTGTATTCAGTGCAACTCCTGCGCATTCGTCTGCCCTCACGCTGCCATCCGTCCGTTCCTCCTCACGGCCGAAGAGGCCGAGAAGGCTCCTGCCGGACTCAAGAAGGCACAGGGCAAGGCTGTTCTGAAGGAATATTCATTCGCCCTTTCAATCTCTGTGGATGACTGTACAGGTTGCGGCAACTGCGTGGATGTCTGCCCTGCCAAGGAGAAAGCTCTCACAATGGTTTCCGCCCTCGATCAGCAGGCCGAGCAGGACAATTTCAACTGGCTCGCAACTAAGGTCGGCTACAAGGACAAGGTTGTCAACAAGGCCGCAAATGTCAAGAACTCACAGTTCGCTCAGCCTCTGTTCGAGTTCAGCGGTGCATGCGCTGGCTGCGGTGAGACACCTTACATCAAGAACATCACCCAGCTCTTCGGTGACAGGATGATGATCGCCAACGCCACGGGTTGTTCTTCTATCTACGGAGCGTCATTCCCTG
>DBKH01000037.1 GCA_002297815.1 Bacteroidales bacterium UBA755
ACCCACAGGAACTGCATCATAAGGATGAAGATGACCACAAGCAGGATCATAAAGAATGGTCCTATGAATGAGGTCAGTATGAATCTGTCAATCTTCTTCATCCCCGATGCGTTGTTTTATGAATATATTAAAGAATATGTTGCCGTCTATGCCGTGACGATCTCTACCATCTTGTCCAGTGCGGCTTGGAGTCCATCAATATTCCTTCCTCCCGCAGTGGCGAGAGTCGGCTGTCCACCGCCACCGCCTTGGATGAGTTTCGCAGCTTCCCGGATGTCCTTTGCGGCATTGTGCCCTGAAACGATAAGGTCGTTGGAGTACATCAACACAAGCTGAGGTTTGCCCTCGTGGCTGAATGCTGCTGCAAGAGCGAAGTTCTCAACTTCTTTCTGAAGGATTGAAGCGGCCTCACGAAGCATCGATGGGTCAACATCCCGGCTGAATCTAACAACTTTTATTCCATTGATTTCTTCAGCGTTCTCTGAGATCACTTTGGCAAACGAGGCTGCCTTTTCTTTGGCATATTCCTCAATCTTCTTTTTAGCGTCAGAATTTTCGCTTATGAGTTTGGCCACTGCAGCAGCCACGTCAGGGGCGTTGTTGAACATGGTTCGTATGCCCTTGAGGGTGTCTGTGAGGGTGTCGAGAATCTCCTCAGCGGCCTCTCCGGTCACTGCTTCGATCCTGCGCACACCAGCTGCAATGGCTGACTCAGATACAATCTTGAAGAACCCGATGCGACCTGTCGATTTGGCGTGGGTTCCACCGCAAAGTTCGATTGAGTCACCGAATTTTATGACGCGTACCCGATCTCCGTATTTTTCTCCGAAGAGCGCGATAGCTCCCATGGCCTTAGCTTCATCCATCGTAGCGTCCCTCTTTTCTTCAAGCGGATAGTCAGCACGGATCAACTGGTTGACCCTATGCTCCACTTTCCTCAGTTCCTCATCAGTAACTTTTGCGAAATGCGAGAAGTCGAATCGGAAATAGTCTGGACCAACGAACGATCCCTTCTGCTCAATGTGTGTTCCAAGAGCCTCTCTAAGAGCGAAATCCAGAAGATGTGTCGCTGTGTGGTTGGCTGTGATTTTGAGCCTGCGCTCCTCGTCAACCTTCAATGTGAAAGTCTCCTCGCAACCAGTCGGAATCCTCTCCGCTATGTGGATTGTAAGGTTGTTCTCTTTGACAGTGTTGAGGATCTTGATCTCCTCTCCGCTCTGGGAGATGATGACTCCTGTGTCTCCAACCTGTCCTCCCATTTCAGCGTAGAACGGAGTGCGGTCAAAAACCAACTGGAACATCGTCTTGTTCTTCTGCTTGACGGTGCGCTGCTTAAGGAGCTTGACACCGGTGAGTTCAAGGTTGTCGTAGCCTAGGAAAGCCTCTTCCTCGCCATCATGATAGACAGTCCAGTCTCCGAACTCATTGGCTGTGGCGTTGCGCGCTCTGTCTTTCTGCTTTTGGAGCTCCTTGCTGAAACCATCCATGTCAACTGTGTAGCCTTTCTCCGAGGCAATCAGCTCTGTAAGGTCGATCGGGAATCCGTAGGTGTCATAGAGTATGAAAGCGTCCTCTCCAGGGATGGTTTTTGTGGCAGCGTTCTTGGCAATGTAATCATCCATCAACTTGATTCCACGGTCGAGAGTCCTGAGGAAAGACATCTCTTCCTCTCGGATCACGCTCTCGATGAGTTTCTGCTGGTTTCTGAGTTCTGGATAGGCCTCGCCCATGTCCGCTACAAGCTGTGGAATCAGTGAGCAGAGGAACGGCTCGTCGAAACCGAGGAATGTGTAGCCGTAGCGCACGGCGCGGCGTAGGATCCTTCTGATGACATAGCCGGCCTTCACGTTGGACGGCAACTGGCCGTCAGCAATCGAGAATGCTATCGCCCTAATATGATCTGCAATCACTCTCATGGCGACCTCGGTCTTTTCACTCTCGTGGTATTTGTGGCCGGAGAGATCCTCAATCATGCGGATTATTCCGGAGAATAAGTCCGTGTCATAGTTGCTGGTCTTGCCCTGAAGCACCATGCAGAGCCTCTCGAAACCCATCCCGGTGTCGATATTCTTGGCAGGAAGAGGTTCAAGCGAACCATTAGCCTTGCGGTTGTACTGCATAAACACAAGGTTCCAAATCTCGATGACCTGATCATTGTCAGTGTTGACTAGATCTTTTCCAGGAATCTTGGCAATCTCCTCGTCTGGTCGCAAGTCGATGTGGATCTCGCTGCAAGGACCGCAAGGTCCGGTGTCTCCCATCTCCCAGAAGTTGTCGTGCTTGTTGCCCAGAAGGATGTGGTCCTCCGGCATAAACTTTAGCCAAGCCTGTTTTGCTTCTTCATCTAGCCCTGTGCCATCTTCTGCCGAGCCTTCAAACACCGTGGCGTAGAGTTTCGATTTGTCAATCTTATAAACTTCGGTCAATAGTTCCCATGCCCAACTGATCGCCTCGGTTTTAAAGTAGTCACCAAAACTCCAATTTCCCAGCATCTCGAACATCGTGTGGTGTCTTCCATCATGTCCCACGGCCTCAAGGTCATTGTGCTTGCCGCTGACCCTAAGGCACTTTTGCGAATCTGTCGCCCTTTTCATCTTAGGCACGGTGTTTCCAAGGAAGATGTCCTTGAACTGGTTCATACCAGCGTTGGTGAACATGAGCGTCGGGTCATTCTTGATCACCATAGGTGCGGATGGTACGACCGTGTGGCCCTTGGATGCAAAAAAGTCCAAAAATTGCTGTCGAATCTCTTTGGAGGTGTACATATTTAAAAATCAATTAATTCATGAATATTCTCCCGTTTCCTTACGAAAAAAGTTTCCGAAAAGGCACGGAATTGGCAAAATTATAACATTTTTCGGGATATATTGCAAAAAAGGGTATATTTGTAAATTATGGGAAAGTATATTCTCAATCCGGAGACCTTATTGTACGAGATTAAGGAAGTCTCCTTGAAGTCGAAAGTCTTCAAGGGGTTGCTTTTGTTTGCTGGCAGTGTGGCCATGACTATCTTGTATATTTGGCTGTTTACATCGGTTCTCGGCTATGATCTTCCCAAAACCGTTTTTCTTAAGGCTGAACATGCCCGTTGGGATGCAAAGATAGATCTGATGAACACCAAGCTTGACCGTTATGCGGAGACATTGGATGCTCTTCGTGTCAGGGATGACGACATTTACAGATCAATATTCGGAATGAATGAGATTCCAGCTGGAGTTCGTGATGCTGGCGTTGGTGGAGTTGATAAGTACGAGTTCCTTAATGGACTTGAATCTGACGATAGGCTTAAGAACACGGCCCTCAGACTCGATCGGCTGACGAGACAGACCTATGTCCAAAGCAAGTCATTTGATGAGGTGACGTCAGTCTCTAAGACCGCGGGAGACATGGTGTCTTGCATTCCTGCAATCCCTCCAATCAACCCTGATCCGTCAAAGTACAGGCTCTCCAGTCGGTTCGGCTACAGGTCCGATCCGTTTACAGGAAGTGCAAAGATGCACACCGGGCTCGATTTCGCGATGAAGATTGGCAACCCTGTCTATGCTACCGGCGATGGAGTGGTCGAATCGGTCAAGTTTGAGTTTTTCGGCTATGGCAATTCCGTAACGATCGACCACGGCTTCGGTTATAAGACAATCTATGCCCACCTTAATTCGGTTAAAGTGATTGAAGGAATGAAAGTCAAGAGGGGAGATTATATAGCTGACAGCGGCAAATCAGGACGTTCCAGCGGCCCTCACCTTCATTATGAAGTGGTCTATAAAGGGCAAAAGGTCAACCCAGCGAATTATCTAGACATGTCAATGCCCGTTGATGAATATTCCGCTATGGTCAAAATGAGGGAAAGAGAGTCAATGACGTCTTCTTCTCCTATGCGTCGCAGTTTTAGCGTCAGAAGTCGTTAAGAAAGGAGGAAGTGCACATGAGGGCAAAGTATGAGTTCGATAAGACCCGGATGGAATTCCGCAAGGTGACTCATTCGGTGTGGACGATTCTTGGGAAGGCAGCGAAGTACTTCCTTGTCACGGCATCCTTGGCGGTTGTCTATTATTTTGTCTTCTCATTCGTGATTAGTACGGATTCCGAACGCGCTCTCAAACGTCAGAATCAGATTTATAGGCAAATGTACAAGGACATGGCTGACAGGGAGGCTCTGGTGGGAGAAGTCCTTGAAGGTTTGAAAGCCAAGGATAATGAGATCTACCACAGATTGTTTAATTCCGATGCACCTGATTTAGGTACAATTTATTCTGGAGGACTATTGTCCGATGTGGATTCGGTTCCTGATGGTCTGATTGTCGGTTTCTCCAGTGCTAAGTTGGATACTTTGAGTAGAATCTCTAAAAGGGTAGAGGACAACTTCAATAGAATTATGACTGTGTTGTCAGACAGTTCATCTTGCCTTCCTCCTATGACGAACCCAATCAGTGGCTTCTCTTATGCAAGAACTGGTGCTTCTGTCGGTGAAAGGATTAACCCGTTTTATAAGGTCAAGGCTTTCCATGGAGGGTTGGACTTGATCTCACAACAGGGTGAGACCGTAAGAGCTGCGGCAGACGGAGTGGTTAAGGAAGTTGTTCATTCTTCAAAGGGATTGGGGAACGTGGTGTCTATAGAGCATGCTGAAGGCTATTTGACCCGCTATGCCCATCTTGAGAACACACGTGTGACGAAGGGTCAAAAGGTGAAACGTGGTCAGGTTATCGGTCAGGTAGGGATGTCCGGCAACTCTTTTGCCCCACATCTCCACTATGAAGTGTTGAAAGACACATTGCGGATGGATCCTCTCAATTATCTTTTCGCCTCTGTTACCCCTGATGACTACATGGGAATGCTGTTTATGTCTGTAAACACTGGTCAATCAATGGATTAATTTATTTATTTTGAATATAATGGAAAAGTTGTATTATACCATCGGAGAAGCGGCAGAGATTCTTGGCGAAAGTACGTCGTTAGTGAGATTCTGGTCCAATTCGTTTCCAAAGTACATCAAGCCTAAGAGAAATGCAAAAGGCAATCGACTCTTTACGGCTGAGGACTTGGACTGTCTCAAGCAGATTCATCTGCTAGTCAAGGAGCAGGGATTGACCCTTGAGGGGGCGGCTAAGAAGATGGCTGCGGACAGGAAAACCGTGGACGGGCGCGTGAAGGCTTTGGACAGCCTTAAGGAGATACGCCGACAGTTGGTGGAAGTTAAAAAATCCTTATGAATATGAAGGTAAAGGAAATTTCCCATGTTCTAGAGACCTTTGCTCCTCTATCAATTCAAGAAAGTTGGGACAACAGCGGACTCATAATCGGATCTCCTGAGCAAGATGTCCACGGGGTCCTTTTGGGCTTTGACTGCACTTCCGAACTCGTGGATGAAGCTGTTGAATGTGGCGCAGACATGATAGTAACTCACCACCCTTTGATATTCGGAGGATTGAAAAAGATTTCGCCTGACGATCCGACTGGATTGGCAGTGATGAAGGCGGTGTCAGCCGGAATAGCTGTCTATGCGGCTCACACGACTGCTGACAAAGTGCTGTCAGGGGTGAGCGGTGCTATGGCGGAAAGGTTGGGACTGGAGAATATTGGAATATTGGACGAAGATCCCAATGGCTATGGCCTGGGAGCGATAGGCGATCTTCCGGAGGCGATGGGCGGGGAAAAGTTCATTGAATATGTCAAGTCTTGCTTTAATCTTAAGGTTGCCCGTTGCTCCCGCATTCCAGACGTACAAATTTCAAAGGTGGCTATGTGCGGAGGCTCTGGTGCATCTCTGATTGATGTGGCAAAGAGCCTTGGAGCTCAGGCTTACCTTTGCGGTGACATCTCATACCATCATTTCTTCACAACTAAGGATTTTATGGTCATGGATATAGGCCATTTCGAAGGAGAAGTGGAGATTGTGAACATTTTATTTTCTCTGTTAAAGAAAAAATTTCCTAACTTTGCAATCCGTACCAGTGTGAAACTGGTGACAAGTAATCCGGTACATTATTATTAGTCAAATAGCTATATGGCAACTAAAAAAATCAAGAAAGTCGAGACCCCGATAGACCAGAGGGAGACCTTTGTCTCTCTTCAGAAGAATTTCGCAGACTCTGAGATTAGTGTAGAGGAAAAACTTAAGACACTCTACGCTTTGCAGGAGGCTGACTCCGCGATAGACAAGATCATGCAGATGCGCGGAGAGCTCCCATCGGAAGTCGAGGCTCTTGAGAATGAAATAACCGATTTGAAAGCACGACAGGCACAGGATAGTGCTGTCATAGAGGCTTACAATCAGACCATAGCGGAGAATAGGCAGAACATCGTGGACTGTGATGCTCAGATTGAGAAGTATCAGAAGCAGTTGAACGACATTTCGAACAGCCGCGAGTATGACTCGATCAACAAGGAAATTGAGAATCAGGGCCTTCTTCGCCAGATTGCACAGAAGAACATCAACGACACAAAGTCGGCTATCCTTGAGAAGAAGGAGGACATCGAGTCTTTGAAGGACTACATTGCTGTCAGAACGGATGACCTCAAGGCCAAGAAAGAGGAACTAGAGAACATCGTGGAATCGACTTCAAAGGAGGAAAAGAAACTCCGTTCAGTCAGAGAAGAGTGCGCCAAGAAGATCGATCCAAGGACAATGAGTGCCTACGATCGCATTCGTGCCAGTGTTCACAATCATCTTGCTGTGGTTTCCGTTTACAACGGAGATTCTTGTGGAGGTTGTTTCAACACAATTACTCCTCAGCGTCTCGTTGACATTGCTTCCAATAAGAAATTGATTATCTGTGAGCATTGCGGCAGAATCATTGTCAACCCTGACTTTGAATAGACCCGCTAACATCATCTGAAAACATGCCTGACCAGCCAGGAAAGACAACCAAAAAGAAGGCGAGGCCAGTCAACCTTGACACACTTGGGCTTGAGATGGGAAACAAACCGCCTCAAGCTCTTGAAGTCGAAGAGGCTGTCCTAGGAGCCATGCTGATTGAGCCCTCATCCGTGGACACCGCGCTTGAGGAGCTTACTGCATCCTGCTTCTACGATCCCCGCCATAGGATGATCTTTGAAGCGATGACCGAGCTCGTGAACGAGCATGTGTCTGTTGACATTGTTACTGTTAGCACAAAGCTCCGGGAAAAAGGCAACCTAGAGGCCATCGGTGGCCCTGTTGCCCTTGCTGGATTGTCTGAGAAAGTCGGAGCTGCGGCTCACATTGAGTACTATGTCCGCATTCTCAAGCAAAAGAACATCCAGAGGGAACTGATCACCGCGTCTTACCAGATTCTCAAAGAAGCCTACGATGATTCAGTGAATGTGGATCTCTTGATTGATGAGTCTCAGTCAAGGATTTACAGTGCCATCCAGAGCAGTGTGAAGAACGACATCAAGGAAGTTGGCTCGGTGATAAATGAGGCGATGAGGGAGGTGGAGAAGAACCAGAACGCTTCTGGTGGCCTTAGTGGTGTTCCGTCTGGTTTCCCGTCTTTGGATCGTGTCACAAGAGGCTGGCAGAAATCCGATTTGATCATCCTTGCCGCCCGTCCTTCCGTAGGAAAAACGGCTTTCGCTTTGAATTTGGCTAGGAACGCAGCAGTGGATTATCACATGCCGGTGGCTGTGTTCTCCTTGGAAATGTCTGCCCTTCAGTTGGTTATGAGGCTTATGACGACTGAGTCCGGTCTGTCAGCTGACAAACTCAAAGGTGGAACCAAATTGGACCCATGGGACTGGCAACAGCTTGAGACTAGGCTGGCTAACCTCTCAAAGGCTCCGCTTTACATTGACGATACTCCTAGCATTCCTCTGATGGAATTTAGGACCAAAATTAAGCGTTTGGTGAAGGCCAAGGATGTCCGTCTCGTGATTGTCGATTACCTTCAGCTGATGCAGGGACCAGCCGAACTGCGCGGAATGCGAGAGCAGGAGGTGGCTGCTATTTCTAGAACATTGAAGGCTACCGCTAAGGAACTTAACGTTCCGATCATTGCCCTGTCACAGTTGTCCCGTGACGCTGTCAAGAGGACTGGAGGTAGCGGGAAGCCTCAGCTTAGTGATCTCCGTGAGTCTGGCTCTATTGAGCAGGATGCTGACATGGTGATATTCATTCATCGTCCTGATTATGTTGGACTTGGTGAGACACCTGATGGGAAGGAGACGACTCAAATCATCATCGCAAAGCACCGTAATGGAGAAGTCTGTGACATTGACATGCTCTTCAAGGCAGAGCAGGTTCGTTTTGTGGAGCCTGGAGACACCCTTGCCGCCAAGGCAGAATCCATTGGTTCAGCGATGAACTCGACGATGAACAATGAATTTGATAATAATCCTGACTTCTGATGAACCTACCAAGACTATTCAGCGCCTTTGCCGCTATTTTGTTTTTTGCTTCAACCGCATTGTCTGCTTCCGAAGAAGGGAAGTGCATCCCTGTCAAAAAACTTGAGGAAAAGAATCTAGCGTTCAAAGGAGGAGAGAAGTTGGTTTTTACCCTTCACTACAAATGGGGCATCGTCAATGCCGATGTTGCGCAAGCCACACTGAAGGTTGACACTACGATTTTGAATGGTAAAAAGGTATTCCATGCTTCCCTTACTGGGAAGACACAAAAATTCTATGAGAAATTCTTTAGGGTTAAAGAAGAATTGGATTCATGGTTTACTCGTGATGGGATGAGGCCTATGAAATTTACCCGTTTCGCTAAGGAGGGCAAATATACTTGTACTAATTTGTATTCTTACGATCATACTCCGGGTAATGAGCACATTAGTGCCTCGTTGAGCAATTCAAGAAAGGGCGAGTTCTCTGCAACTCTGCCATTGGATAAATGCACCTATGACATCCCTTTGATGTACTATGTTCTTCGTAATGTGGATGTTACTAAACTTAAGGAAGGGACGGACTATCCAATGACATTTGCTGTTGATGATGATGTCTATACATTGCATTTCAGATACTTAGGAAAAGAAAACAAGAGAGTTCTGGATGTTGGTACGGTTCGATGCCTGAAATTTAGTTTCGAGGTGGTTTCTGGAGAGGTGTTTTCCGGAGAGTCGGATCTCTTCGGATGGTTTTCGGATGATGATAACAGAATCCCTGTCTGGTTTTCTGCTCCTTTGAAAGTCGGTCAAGTTCAAGGGCGTTTGCATTCTTGGTCGGAGTTGAAGAATCCTTTTTCGTCAATAGTAGAGTGACAAGGACATGGCAACTGGTGTAGTTTCTCATAAGGGTAAAATTGTGTCTGTGGGCAAAAATGTCGTTTCGGTTCGGATAGTGTCGGAATCGGCTTGCTCTGCGTGCCATGCTGCGGGACTTTGCGGTGCATCTGAGTCTAAAAACAAAATAATTGAGGTCCCAGTGTACGATGGGCAAACCTATTCTGTAGGTCAAGAGGTAGATGTTTGCCTTGCAAAAAAAATGGGACTCAAGGCCGTCCTATTTTCTTATGTGATTCCTTTGATGATATTACTGATTTTAGTATTATCTTTGTCGCGGATTGGACTCGCTGAGCTGGCCTGCGGGCTGGTTTCTGTCGGGGGAATTGCAGTATATTATTTTGCACTTTATCTCTGCAGGGATCGTCTTGCGGAAGGATATGTGTTTTATATTGGAAAGTAATTATTATTTGGCTTTATGACAACAACAATCATTTGGACCATTGCAGTCATCACGGGCCTCGGCCTCTTGCTTGCGTTGGCCCTTTACCTTGTTGCGCAGCGCTTCAAGGTTGAGGAGGATCCGCGCATTGAGGAGGTCGAAAAGGCAATGCCGGGCGCAAATTGTGGTGGTTGCGGTTTCGCAGGCTGTCACGCATTTGCGGAGGCTGCGGTGAAAGCTCCGAATTTGGACAACAACTATTGTCCGGTCGGAGGCAACGAGACGATGAAAAAGGTCGCTGCAATCCTTGGCTACGAGGTCAAGGAAAAGGCACCGATGGTGGCCGTGGTGCGCTGTGGAGGCACTTGCTCTGCCAGACCAAGAATCAATGAATATGATGGCACGGCCTCTTGCAAGGTTAAGGCCGCCCTCTATTCTGGGGACACGGGCTGCTCTTTTGGCTGTCTCGGTTGTGGAGACTGCGTGGCTGCGTGCCAATTCGGAGCACTTTCGATGAATCCTGAGACCGGTCTTCCGGTTGTGGATCAAGAGAAATGTACGGCTTGCGGTGCTTGTGTGAAGGCTTGTCCTAAGTCCATCATTGAGCTTAGGGCTAAGGGGCCTCGTGGTATGAGGATGTACGTGTCTTGTGTGAACAAAGAAAAAGGACCTGCTGTCAAGAAAGCCTGCTCGGCAGGCTGCATAGGCTGCGGAATTTGCGCCAAGACCTGCACCCATGATGCCATCACGGTTGAGAACAATGTCGCTTACATTGATTTCACTAAGTGCAAACTTTGCCGTGAGTGTGAGGCTATGTGCCCTACGGGAGCGATTATCGGAGTGAATTTCCCTAAGCCTTTGGACAAAGAAGCTGTAAAGGCTCGTGTCCAGGAACGTCAGAAAAAGGCAAGAGAGGCAGCTGCGGCAGCCGTAAAGAAGGAGGATCAGAACAATGGCTAATAGAACTTTTTCAATCGGAGGCGTTCATCCTAACGACGCCAAGATTTCACGCGACTGCGCCATCGAGGCTCTTCCACTGCCTCAGACCGTGTATATTTCCATTGCTCAGCACATTGGAGCTCCTGCAAAGCCTATAGTTGCCGTCGGTGACAAGGTTAAGGTAGGCCAACCTATCGCTGAGCCGGGAGGATTCGTTTCCGCTTTTATTCATTCTTCCGTTTCAGGTACCGTAAAGTCAATAGGGCCGCGCAAGGATCTCTCCGGTAATGTTCAGACTTATGTGGAGATTGCTGTGGAAGGAGATGAATGGACCGAGGGAATTGACAGAACGGATGCTCTGGTGATCGACATTCCAGAAGATGGAAAGGCTATTATCGAAAAAATCCGTTTAGGTGGAGTTGTCGGACTTGGAGGAGCCACTTTCCCGACACATGTCAAGCTTATGCCGCCTCCAGGCAAGAAATGCGAGATGCTGATAATTAATGGCTGCGAATGTGAGCCGTACTTGACATCCGATTTCCGTACCCTTCTTGAAAAAGGAGAGCAGGTAGTTGTCGGCACAGCGTTGATTAAACAAGCACTCGGAGTTGAGAGTGCCACAATCGCAATCGAGGACAACAAACCGGAGGCGATTGAACATATTCAGAAAGTACTTGCAGAGCTTAAGGGTAAATCAAGTAAATTCAATGGTATCGAAGTTCTTCCTTTGATGAAGAAATACCCTGAGGGAGGTGAGAAGCAGCTGATTGATGCTGTGATGCACCGTCAGGTGAAGTCTGGTGGATTGCCTATTGATGTGGGTGCTGTCGTTCAGAATGTCGCCACTGCTTTGGCTGTCTATGAGGCTGTGCAGAAGAACAAGCCATTGATTGACAATTCGGTAACTGTTACCGGTGAATGCTTCCCTAAGCAGGCGAATCTTTTGGTTAGAGTGGGAACACCATTGCGCTACATCGTAAATTACCTAGGAGGGATTCCGGAGAATGCAGCAAAGATCATCAGTGGTGGTCCGATGATGGGGAAAGCTATCGCCAATCTTGATGCTTCTACCCTGAAAGGTACCGGAGCCCTGCTTTTCCTTACAGCAGAACAGACTAAGAGGCATCCGGAAGGCCACTGCATCCGATGCGGAAAATGTGCTGACGCTTGTCCGATGGGGCTTGAACCGTTCTTGCTCTATCGCCTTGCCAAGGCTGGAAACACTGATGAATTGGAGGCGAATGCTGTTCAAGATTGCATTCAGTGCGGATGTTGTCTGTACACCTGCCCTTCCTACATTCCGCTTTTGGACATAATTAGTATGGCAAGGGGACAAGTTATGGGAATAATGAAGGCTCGCGCTGCTGCCGCAAAGGCTGCTGCTGAGGCCGCAAAAGCAAAAACTGTTTAAGAATATGGAAAGATTATTGGTTTCTCCGTCTCCACACCTCCATTCCAAGACAACGACATCGGTCTTGATGAGGGATGTCGTGATTGCCTTGATTCCTGCTGTTTTGGTTTCAGTCGTGTTCTACGGCCTTGCTGAACTGTTGGTTTTGGCTGTCAGTGTCATCTCCTGCGTGGTGCTAGAGTATTTAATCACAAAATATTTACTTAAGGCTCCGTCAACTATTGGGGACTGGTCAGCTGTAGTGACTGGCATCCTGCTGGCTTTGAACCTTCCAGCCACAACTCCTTGGTGGGTAGTCTTCATCGGAGCTGTTGTTGCCATTGGTATCGCTAAGATGACTTTCGGAGGGCTTGGACAGAATGTCTTCAACCCTGCTCTAGTGGGGCGTGTGTTCCTGCTCATCTCATTCCCGACCTTCATGACAAATTGGGCTATTCCTGGCGGTCTTTTCGGAGCAGATGCCATCACAGGTGCTACACCTCTGGGTATCATCAACGAAGGGCTTATGAAAGGCCTTTCCGCATCCGAGTTAATTGCTCAGAATGGTTTCACTGCTTCGCAGATGCTGTTTGCTAACATCGGAGGCTCAGCAGGTGAGGCAAGTGCAATAGCGATTCTGATCGGTTTTATTTATTTGCTAGTGCGTAAGGTCATCAAGCCGTGGATTACACTTTCTATTCTTGGAACTGTGGCTGTAGTCTCGACCATCTTCTGGCTAGTTGACCCAAGTCAATTCACAGGGCCGCTCTTCAACCTCCTCACCGGTGGTCTTCTTCTTGGCTCATGCTTTATGGCGACCGACTATGTGACATCTCCGATGAGCACGAAAGGTGGAATTGTCTTCGGTGTTGGAATCGGTTTCATTACTCTGATGATCAGATACTTTGGCTCATACCCTGAAGGAGTTAGTTTTGCTATACTTATTATGAACTCAACAGTTCCGCTCCTAAATAGGTGGTTCCATCAGAAAAAATACGGGAGGGCATAGACTATGGCAGTAAAATCTAATCTTACCACAATGGTAGTTTGTCTGACTGTTGTCAGCCTGATTTGTTCAGCTCTTTTGGGTGGAATGTATGCCCTTACAGCCGAGCCAATCGCGAAGGCCAACGCGGACATCCTTAAGGCATCAATCGGAGCCGTGCTTCCTGAAGGGGGCGAGCTCTCCGAGTCCAAACCGATCGAGGTCGGTGGACAGGATTCTGAATATTATGTCAGCACCAAGGACGGTGCTCCTGTGGCTTACGCTGTGAAGTCTACCACAGTTGGTTTCGGTGGCCCACTTGTCCTAATGGTCGGCATCACTGCTGATGGAGTTGTCTATAACACATCCGTCCTGTCACACAATGAGACTCCGGGACTTGGTGCCAAGTGCAACACCGATGAGAAATTCATGAACCAGTTCAAGAACTTCGATCCGGTGTCCAAAAGTCTGACCGTCAAAAAAGACGGGGGTGATGTGGACGCAATCACTGCTTCCACAATTACTTCTAGAGCTTATGTATTGGCTATTGACAATGCCGTCAAGGCTATAAATTCAATAAAAGGAGAATAGGCTATGAGCAGCAATAAATTGAATCTGTTTACTAAAGGTTTTCTAAAGGAAAATCCTACTTTTGTACTGCTTTTGGGTATGTGTCCTACGTTGGCTACCACTACCTCTGCTATCAATGGTCTGAGCATGGGTCTTGCCACACTTTTTGTCTTGGTGCTTTCCAACATCGCCATCTCAGCGATTGCGCCAGTCGTGCCTGACAAAGTGCACATCCCTGTCTATATCGTGGTTATCGCAACATTCGTGACTATTCTCCAGTTTGCTATGCAAGCCTACACCCCAGCTATGTATGCTACTCTAGGCTTGTTCATTCCGCTTATTGTGGTGAACTGTATCGTTCTCGGACGTGCAGAGGCGTTCGCCAACAAAAACGGCATTCTTGACTCTGCCCTTGACGGACTTGGAATCGGATGCGGCTTTACCCTTTCCTTGACGGTTCTCGGAATTGTCCGCGAGATCCTTGGAAGCGGATCCGTTTTTGGGTTCAAGTTCATCACTGGTGACGGACTCTTGGTGTTCGTGATGGCTCCGGGAGCGTTCCTTGCTCTTGGTTACCTTATGGTTCTGTTCAACAAAATCGCTAAAAAGAATTAGTTATGGAATATTTCCTCATTATAATCTCGGCGATATTCGTCAATAACGTTATGCTCGCCCAATTTTTGGGCACATGTCCGTTCTTGGGAGTTTCCAATAAGATTTCAACTGCCACTGGAATGGCCGGAGCCGTGTGCTTCGTGATCACTTTGGCGACGTTGGTGACCTATCTCATCAATCAATATCTTTTGGTTGCTTTCGATCTTCAATTTCTCCAGACAATCGCTTTCATTCTTGTGATTGCGGCTCTTGTCCAGATGGTCGAAATCGTGTTGAAGAAGATCAGTCCGTCCCTCTATCAGGCTCTAGGAATATTCCTGCCGCTGATTACCACAAACTGTGCAGTTTTAGGTGTCGCTCTTAATGTGGTGACAAAAGAATTTGCTTTTGGAGGTCCAGCTCACATGCTTAATCTCGGAGAGTCCGTGGTTTATGCATTTGCGACCGCAGTCGGCTATGGAATGGCTCTCATTCTGTTTGCAGGACTTCGCGAACATTTGGATTTGAATGATGTCCCTAAGCCTTTCAAAGGCATTCCAATTGCCCTTATTACTGTCGGGATCCTCGCTATGGCTTTCATGGGATTCTCTGGTTTAGTATAGTTTTTGTAGAATTTAGTGGCCTGTACATAGGATTAACTAATTTTAATGATTATGAAAAAGGCATTATTGGCCCTTGCGATTCTTATTGGCTCAGCAACGATTGCGTTCGCTCAGCCTAAATCACTCGGAGGACGTCTCGGCAACTACGGCATCGACATCAGTTTTGAAAATTATGTTTTCGGAGGCCCAGACTTTCTCGAATTTGGTTTGGGACTTGACAATGGATTTAGTACAAGTGACTTCCATGTAGATGGAATTTACAACTTCATGATTGTCCAGCCTGATTGGACTCCTAAAGGCAAATGGGGATTCTATGCTGGCCCTGGAGCTAGTTTTGCCGTGTGGGATAATGATGACGACGAAAAGACGGTTTATGCTGGCTTTGTCGGTAACGTAGGGCTAGAGTACACCTTCTGGTTCCCACTCCAACTCTCAGTAGATTTCCGTCCGAGACTGATGTTCGGTGACGGAGGACTTCGGGGAGATGGACCGTTCTCCTTGGGTATCGGAGTACGTTATTCTTTCTGATTTTTAAATAGAAAATATGTGGGGATGGCTATTTTTTATAGTCATCCCCACTTTTTTCAGCATTTTGGGCAATTAACAATTAATTTGGTAAATTTGTAATCTTAATTAAACCTGATTGATAGTTGAATCAAAATAGGAAAGCATGATCATGGGTGGAAATCGCACGCTCAGTTTGGAATGGGCTGAGGAAGTCATTTTCAATGATAAGAAAATATCTTTGAAAGATCTTCCAATGGCCGATGTCGAGGCTAGCTATAAATTTTTGGAAGAGTTTGCCTCTGAGAAAGTTATCTATGGAATCAATACCGGGTTCGGCCCGATGGCTCAGTGGAGGGTTGACGACAAGTATTTGAAAGACCTTCAGTACAACATCATTCGAAGCCATTCTACTGGAGCTGGACAACCTTTGGATGACGTGTATGTGAAAGCTGCAATGATTGCACGCCTTGGTACATTCCTTCAGGCCCGTTCCGGAGTTCATCCGGATCTCGTGCGGCTTTTGGTCGGAATGATCGACAATAACATATTCCCATTTATTCCTCAGCATGGCAGTGTTGGCGCGAGTGGGGACTTGGTTCAACTTGCTCACATGGCTCTTTGCATGATCGGTGAGGGAAAGGTCCACTACAAAGGTGAATGGCGTCCATCGGCTGAGGTGCTGAAAGAAAATGGCCTGGAGCCGTTTAAGATTCATATTCGTGAAGGATTGTCAATTTCCAACGGGACATCTTTCATGACAGGAATTGGCATAGTGAACCAAATCTTTGCTGACAGACTCCTTGATTGGGCTACTCTTGCTTCAGTGATGATGAACGAAATTGCCTCATCTTTCGATGACCTAATGTCTGAGGAACTTAATGAGGTCCGTCGCCACGAGGGGCAGCAGGTAATCGCTTCAAGGATGAGGTCACTATCCGAGGGTAGTGGTTGTTTGCATAAACGTGAGCATGATCTCTATGACAATGGTCACGCTTCCGACCACACTTTCGACCATAAGGTTCAGGCATATTACTCATTGAGGTGCACCCCTCAGATTTTGGGACCTGTGTATGAGACGTTTGCAAATGCTCGCAAGGTTCTGGAGGAAGAATTAAATTCAGCTTGTGACAACCCTATTGTTGATCATGTGGCGCGGAATGTTTTCCATGGAGGAAATTTCCATGGGGATTACATTTCTTTGGAGGAGGACAAGGTCAAAATTGCAACCGTAAGAATGGCCATGACAGCGGAACGCCAACTCAACTATCTGTTCCACGATCGAATTAATGGCATTTTGCCACCATTCTTGAATATGGGAACGCTTGGCCTGAACTATGGAATGCAGGCCTGCCAGTTTACAGCCACGTCAACTACGGCTGAGTGCCAGACACTTGCCATGCCTAACTATGTCCATAGCATCCCGAACAATAATGACAATCAGGACATTGTCAGCATGGGAACCAACACGGCTTTGTTGACAAAAAGGGTCATTGACAACACCTATCAGGTCTTCGCTATCCATTTCATTGCACTTGCGCAGGCCGTAGATTGTCTCGGTATAGCTGACAAACTAGCTCCGACTTCTAGAAAAGTTTACGATGATGTTCGCGCAATCATCCCTAAGTTTGTGGAAGACAATCCATTCTACGAGCAGATTGCGAGCGTTGAGGATTATCTTAGAAACAACCCATTAAATCTAAAATAGATGAAACTGTTCCCAGAACTTGAAAAAAGGTACACAAAGGATCCTTATACTGCCCGTGAGGCTCAACGAATGGCTGAGTTCATCGCCTTTGGTCCGATGGTTTTCCAAGCATCACGTCTTTTGGTGAAGTATGGAATCCTTGAACTTTTGCGCGAGCATCGAGAAGGCCTTACAGAAGAGGAAGTTATCAAAGCTACTGGACTTAAGGAATACACAGTTAAATGCCTGCTAGAAGCTGGCCTTTGCATTGGTACTGTGCTTGTCAATGTGGACACGGATCGTTACACTATTTCAAAGATTGGCTGGTTCCTGCTTACAGACGAGGCGGCTAAGGTCAACATGGACTTTAATAACGATGTCAACTATGAAGGCATGTTTGACCTAGATAGTGCTTTCAAGGAAGGGCGCCCAGCCGGTTTGAAGCATTTCGGACAGTGGCCGACTATCTACGAAGGACTCTCATCTCTTCCGGAGCAAGCCCAGAAAAGTTGGTTCGGGTTCGATCATTTCTATTCAAACAATTCTTTCGAGGAGGCACTGAAGATCATCTTCGACCGTCCTGTGAAGAATCTGCTTGATGTCGGAGGGAACACTGGCAAATGGGCTCTTCAATGCGTTGGTTACGATCCTAAAGTTGAGGTGACAATCCTTGATCTTCCTCAACAGATCGAGATGATGAAGAAGGAAACTGCCGGTAAAAAAGGGGCTGAAAGGATTCACGGATGTGGCGGCAACCTTCTGGATCCTGCGACTAAATTTCCGAATGATAAGAAATATGACGTCATCTGGATGAGCCAATTCCTTGATTGCTTTTCTAAGGAGGAAATCTTGAGCATCCTAAAAAGAGCCGCAGAGGTCCTTCATCCGGGGGCAAGGCTCTGCATCATGGAGCTTTTGTGGAACAGGCAACGTTTTGAACCAGCTGCATTTTGTTTGACTATGACTAGCCTGTACTTTACCGCCATGGCTAACGGTAATAGCAAAATGTACTATTCAGAGGACCTAATAAGTCTTATTGAAGAGGCCGGAATGAAGGTTGAGACTATCATCGATGGCATTGGACAGGGACATAACATCTTAGTTTGTGTTAAAAAATAAATGAATTTCATAATGAAGAAAGAAGAAATAATCACCAAAGTCAACGGTTTTCTTGTTGACGAGTTCGAGATTGATTCGAATCTCCTTAAAGAGGATGCTGCTCTTAAAAAAGATTTAGGCATTGACAGCCTCGACATTGTGGATATTATTGTCTTGATTGACAAGGAGTTCGGAATAAAAGTGAAGTCGGAAGAACTTGGCCGTCTTACGACTTTGGGCAGTCTTTACAATTTCATTGAAGAGAAGCTCTCATAGGAATATGTCGGAAGGCGATGTGAGGCAGTGGCAGGGAACGACTGATGGGACCTCGTGGATGCATCATTCCTTGATTGGGATGATGAAAGTTATTCCGCTTTGGTTCTTTTACTTGCTGATGGGTCTTGCGGTGCCTTTCTACATGATATTCAATCATAAAGGCTACCTGTCAATTTATCACTATTTTCGTGGACGCCAAGGCTTCGGCCCATTGAAGGCATTTCTTCACACCTGTGCTGACCACTTCATGTTTGGAGCGGTAATAATGGACCGCTTCGCTTCCTATGCCGGGAAGCGTTTCCGTGTGGAGACATCACAAGCTGCGATGTACAAAGAGTTATGTGCTTCGCCAAAAGGCTTTGTCCAGATTAGCTCTCACATAGGCAATGATGAATTGGCAGGCTATGAACTTAAGGCCACAAAGAGAATCAATGCTCTTGTCTTTGGAGAGGAAGGCAAAACCTTGATGGAGAATAGGTCCAGAGTCTTGGGGGAGAACAACATCCGCCTAGTGAGTATTTCTGAGGACATGTCGCATCTCGTGATACTGAACAATGCCTTGGCCGATGGCGAGATAGTGAATATTCATGGTGACAGGGTGTTCGGATCAAACAGGACAGTCAGCTGCAACATCCTTGGCGGGAAGGCGGAACTTCCTATGGGGCCTTTCCTTATGGCTGCAATGAGGGATGTTCCTGTCATGTCGGTCTTTGTGATGAAAATTGGTCTTAGAAAGTACAGGGTGCATCTTTTCCGTCCCGATGAGGGACTTGAAGGATTGGGCGTCAGAGAGAAAGCGGAAGCTTTGGCTAAGGCCTATGCTGAAAACATCACCTACATCCTTCGCAGGTATCCTGACCAATGGTTTAACTATTACGAATTTTGGAATGACTGATGAGCAACTCAAATACTTTGACTTCTCCTCGGTGAACATCGCGGAACTTCTACCCCAGCGGAAGCCTTTCGTAATGATCTCCGAGTTGTTGTCCTTCTCTTACGAGAGGACAGTTACTCGTTTCCATGTTCAAGATGATAATGTCTTCATCGAAGGAGATAGCCTTGTGCCCGAAGGCTTGGTGGAAAATGTGGCGCAGACTTGCGCTGCCAGAATCGGATTCATCAACAAGTACATTCTGAACAAGCCCGTAAGCGTTGGCTATGTCTGTTCGGTCAAAGACTTCAATGTCACGCGATCACCACAAATTGGTGAAACGCTTGAGACGGAGGTTGTCTTAAAGGGAGAATTTGGGAATATGCTTATTGTCAACGCTGTAGTCAGAGATGAGGAGGAAACTTTGGCTGAAGGTTCAATTGTGATTGCTTTGGACGAGAGCCGTCCAGTCAACAATAATGACACCCTGAAAGCTGTAGTCAAAGTTTCGGACAACATCATTTCTCCTTTAGGCACGACCACCAAAGATAACTTGGAGAGGGTGAAAAATGGTGATTCTGCTTTGCGGCTATATGAATCTTCCACTATGCTCCCAGAACCATTCTTTGCATCTTTGATAGATGAGTATTCTTTGGCAGAAGAATATTCCGAACTAGGAGACCTGTCTAGATTCACCCGTTTTGAAAAACGCATCATTCTTTCCGTCTCGAAGGCTTTGAAGGGAACGGGAATAGATCCGGCTTCTGCAGACGTGCTGTTCGTCATCTCTTCCACGAAAGGAAACGTTGAACTATTGGATGAAGACGTGAGCTTCTGCGATGGAGAACGGGCCCAAAGAGAAAGGTTGGGTGTTTCAGCGGAAAAGATTGCCGCTTTCTTCAAGAACAAGAACACCCCGATTGTCGTCTCAAATGCGTGCATTTCAGGACTTTGCGCTCAGATTGCAGCTATGAGACAACTGAGGGCTAGCAAATTCGGTACAGTCATCGTGACGGGATCGGATGTCCAGTCCAGATTCATCATTTCTGGTTTCCAGTCATTCAAAGCTTTATCGCAGGAGGCTTGCAAACCATTTGATGCCGATCGCAAAGGGCTTAATCTCGGTGAGGCTGCTGCCACGATAATATTCAAGTACAAGACACCGTCTCCGGAGGATTGGGTGTTGCTTCGAGGGGCTATTCGTAACGATGCCAACCACATTTCCGGCCCGTCCAGAACAGGGGAGGGGAGTTTTCGGGCGATAAAGACAATCCTTGGAGATGTTAGGCCAGAGGAGTTGGCTCTTGTTTCGGTTCATGGCACTTCTACCGCTTACAATGATGAGATGGAATCAATGGCATTGACTCGTGCCGGGCTTCAAAATGTGCCTGTGAACAGTCTCAAAGGCTGTTTCGGACACACTATGGGCGCTGCCGGGATTCTTGAGACGATTCTATCCATGGCTTCGATAGATGGAGGAATCGTCCTCGGTACACGTGGATATTCAAAATGCGGAGTCTCTTGTCCGTTGGACATTTCCTCTGACGTGAGGCCAACGAGCAAGAAATCGTTCATTAAATTGCTTTCCGGATTTGGTGGCTGCAATGCTGCCGCTATGTTTGTGAAAGGGGATGAGGTTTTGAAAGGAGGTGTAAGATGACAGTCAGGGCTCGTGTCTCTATCACCCCTAATAAGGTGGTTGTTGGAGAAAAAATGCTTATCTTTGACTCTGTTGGACCAGAACTTTTGGTGGAAATCTATCGTAAGAAAGTGGGGAATTATCCTAAATTCTTCAAAATGGACGCGTTGTCGCGTCTTGGCTTTGTGGCGGTAGAGCTGCTGCTGGAAGGTGAAACACCACGTAAAACAGATTGCGAGGACAGGGCAGTGATCCTGTTCAATCGGAGTGCTTCGTTGGCTGATGACGTTGAGTATCAGAGAACTATCGGTAAGGATGGTTTCTTTCCGAGTCCAGCTGTGTTCGTCTATACTTTACCGAACATTGTGACAGGGGAGATCGCAATACGTAACAAGTACTATGGGGAGACTTCTTTTTATGTGCTTGAGCGGAGGGATGAAGAAGTGATGAAAGAAATAGTGGAGCAGGCATTTCAGGATCCGGTGACAGAGTCTGTCATCGCAGGATGGTTGGAATGCTCTGATTCAGAACATTATGAGGCAGAATTGTATTTAATCGAAAAATAATCATTAATATGGACGCACTTATCAACGAATTGAAAACGAAGATTATAGAGGCTCTTAAACTCGATGATCTCAAACCGGAAGACATTGACGCTGATGCACCTCTCTTCCGTGAAGGCCTAGGCCTTGATTCTATTGATGCATTGGAACTGATGCTACTTCTTGAGAAGAGTTATGGCATCAAACTCAAGAATCCTGCCGAGGGTAAGGAAGTCTTCAAGTCAGTAAGAACGATGGCCGAATACGTCAAGGCTAACCAGTCGAAGTAAGTGTCTGGGAGAATCGTCATAACAGGAGCCGGAATCATCTCTGCAATAGGGGTGGGGAAGGAGGAGACGTACCGTTCCTTGCTCTTGAAAAAGAGTGGGATAGGGAAATTGAGACATCTCGCGACCGTCCATTCAGATTTGCCTTGTGGTGAGGTTGATTTGTCGGATGATGAATTGAAGAGTTTTCTTGGAATTTCTGCCGACCGAACTGTACCTCGTACCTCCTTGTTGGGAATCATCGCGGTCAAAGAAGCAATGAGTCAGGCAGCCGTGAAGGGAGGGGAACAAGTTGCTTTGATTTCCGGGACGACTGTCGGAGGTATGGATGTGACTGAACGTCATTTTCTTAATCCTTCGTCACAGGGAATTTTGGATGGTCTTCATGATTGCGGTAATAGTACGGATGAGATTGCGGAGTATTTCGGAACGTTCCATCTTGTCACCACGGTATCTACTGCTTGCTCCTCAGCTGCAAATTCCATCATGTTGGGTGCAGACTTGATTCGTGCTGGAAGATGTGACATTGCTGTTGCTGGAGGCTCTGAATGTCTTACGAAGTACCATCTCAATGGTTTTAACTCTCTGAAAATTTTGGATAGCGAGCCTTGCCGCCCGTTTGACGCCACGAGGAATGGCTTGAATCTTGGTGAAGGTGCTGGGTTTGTGGTTTTGGAAAGCGAAGAACATGCACTAGCTAGAGGTGTAGCTCCGATAGCTTTGTTGGATGGTTACGGCAATGCGTGTGATGCTTTCCACCAGACAGCCTCGTCCGAAGATGGTGAAGGCGCATTTTTGGCGATGTCCGAGGCGTTGAAAATGAGTGGATTGAATCCAGATGACATTGATTACGTCAATGCTCATGGCACAGCTACTCAGAACAATGATGCAAGCGAGAGCCAAGCCATGTTCCGTGTGTTCGGCCCGGACGTTCCTCCGGTTTCATCCACGAAATCATTCACGGGCCACACTACCAGCGCTGCCGGAGGCATTGAGGCTGTGATCAGCATTCTTGCCGTTCAGCACGGATTTATCCCTGCTAACCTTAACTGGAAAAAACCTTTCGATGGAGGTGTGATTCCAGAGGCAGAAGGTCGTGAAGGGGCAACGCTCAACCATGTTCTTTGCAACTCATTCGGTTTTGGTGGCAACGATTCCTCACTGTTGATTTCAAGATATGTCAAGCAATAGGATTTCCATACATTCAGCAGCTCAGATTTCTGTTCAGAAGCCCCTCTGTGAGGAGTGGATGACAGAGCCTATAGTTTGCAGTGAATCATACACGCGAAGTCTAGATCCTGATTTCAAGCTGTTTATGAGTCCTATGCAATCACGTCGCATGAGTCTGATTCTCAAGCGAGCGGCTGCTGTCTCCTTAACAGCTTTGAGGACTGTCGGTTTGGAGAACCCTGAGGCCATCTTTACTGGCACAGGATTGGGTTGCATGGAGAACACGGAGAATTTCCTTTCCGCAATGCGCTCAGACGGGGAAGAAATGCTTCCACCGACATATTTCATGATGTCCACGCACAACACAATTAGTTCCGCTGTGGCCATTATGCTTCATTGCCACGGTCGCAACTGCACCTATTCCCACAAGGACATCTCCTTCGAGAGCGCATTGCTGGACGCTTTCATCCAGCTTCAGTCTGGAAGAATCTCCAATGCCCTTGTCGGGGCGCACGATGAGACGACACCGGCCACCTACAATCTTCTGAAAGGTGCCGGGTACTTCGGTGATGGTGTCACCGCCGCCGAGGCGTCTTCAGCATTCGTGTTGTCAGCGTCCTCTGGCTCTTTGACATCCCCAGTCCCTTCGGCAGGCTCAGGGACCGGACCTGAGGCATCATCCTCTGGGTCCCTGAGCTTGTCGAAGGGACCTCTCTGCGAACTGTCCGACGTCCAGATCCTCCACTCTCCGAAGAATCTGGAAGCCATTGTCAATGAATATCATGCCTCGCATGTCATCCGAAGTTCCGACTATTTCAGGCTGTTTGGCAAATGCTTCTCGACTTCCGGATTAGGAACCTACGAAGCCGCCACAAGAATCTCAAAAGGCCTTAACAAGGACATCCTTGTCGTGAATGATGCTGGTGAAGATGTCGGAATTGTCTATCTTAAAAGCGTATGTGGAGACTGCTGACCCTTTCTGTTGCCCAAAGCCTGATGCTTTCCGGAGGCCAAGTGTTTCTCAAATTTGCTCTTGCGAAAATGGGCGATTTTGAGTGGACTTGGGCTTTCTTTGGTCGCTTGCTGGTCAATTGGTGGTTTCTTTCATGCGGACTCTGCTATGCCGGAGGGACAGTCCTATGGATGTACATACTGAAAAGATTCCCTTTCAGTATGGCTTATCCGATGATTAGTTTGAGTTATGTCTTTGGCATGCTTGCTGCCATATTCATTTTTCATGAAAACATTCCAGCCACTAGGTGGATAGGAGTATTTTTGATAATAACTGGCTGTGTGCTTATAGCAAAGTAGTGATGATGAAAAAGTTTAAAGCATTGATTCTGATTATGCTATTTGCTGTCTCTGCTGCTTTTGGGGCAGATTTTAAGCAATTGGACGAGGCTCAGTCTGCTGAAGCAATCAGAAAAATTGACGCTTCATGCGCCGGGATCAAGAGTCTTTCAGCGGATTTCAAGCAAGTCAAGGAAATGGCTATTCTTCAGGAGAAGATGGTTTCTAAAGGGAAGATGTGTTTCGCGGACGGGATGCTTAGATGGGAATATGTCTCTCCTTACACCTATCTTTTCATCCTGAACAAGGAGAAAGTTCTTTTGCAGAGTAGCCAGACTACTAACAAGATGGATGTGAATTCGAATCGCCTTTTCAAGTCTATTGCAAGAATCATCATGAACAGCATCACTGGTCAAGGGTTGTCTGGAGAAGGGGATTTTAAAGTCAGAATGTTCCTCTCTGACGGTCGTTACATGGCTGAATTGGAACCACTTAGGAAAGAAATGAAGCAGATGTTCAAGACGGTTCGCCTGCATTTCGGTAAGGACTTGAAAGTCAGTGAGGTGGTTTTGGTTGACAACAGTGGTGAGACGGTGATCACAATCCAGAACGCTGAATATAACAAACCTGTCAATGCGAAACTTTTTGTTGTTGATTAGTCTGCTTCTGCCAGTTAGTGTGGTTGGTGAGCCTTGCCGAACCATGGTCGCTTCGACAGGCTCAGCGACCGGAAACACCTCGATCACTGAGCTTGTCGAAGTGACAGTACAGACCGACACTGTCTCTACCCACTATCTTTTCCCTTTTAACGACAATGAACCCACCCGCTATACCGTGACCATAACCTTCAAAAACTCCTCTTTTTCAGGAATATGCGTGGTCAAGCAGATGGAGGGTACCATAGTCGGCACCATAGTGAACGAATTTGGGATAAGGGCATTTGACTTTACTGCCAGTTTAGACAGAAATCATGTCAAGCTGCTGAACGTCATGAAGCCTCTGGACAAATGTCTGATACGCAAGACAATTGCCAAAGACCTCAAACGACTCTTCAACTCATCCGTCTCCGATGAATATATTTCCGTCGATGGCTCCAAAATCATTATGAGGAGGCCAAACCGAAGCTACACTTTTTCTAAAATGAATATCCCCGAATGAGACTGTTAGGCACATTCTTCACTATCCTCTCCGCTAAAGAGACTGATGGGGGATTTGAACCAAGGTTGGTGAGCTCAGTCGAACCACTCATCAGGCTGGAACCTGACAATGTGATCTTCAAGGCGCATTTCCCGAACTATCCGATCACCCCCGGAGCCGTGCAGATTCGTGTCGCTACGGAACTGCTTGAGAACCATCTTGGTAAGGCAATAACTCTTGAGCGGGTCAGAGACCTAAAATTCATTCAGCCACTATTCCCAGGGGCTGAGGTAGCATATTCATTTACAAAATTATTGAAAGAGGAAAACCGTCTGAAAGTGGAACTGACGGTCCGTTCTGGGGGGATAGTCTTCTCACGGATGAGTCTTGAATATGCCTGCGAGGGTTGCCCTATTGGCGCTTCGATGGTTGGTGAGCTTTGCCGAACCACAAGCTCAGTCACTTCGACAGGCTCAGTGACCGTAGAGCCGGTCGCTGAGCTTGCCGAAGCGCCCGGCCTGTTGACGGATCTAAAGGCCTGCGTGATAGTCCCAGTCTATAACAATGCCAAGACAATTAAGGATGTGGTGCAGAGAACATTAAGATTCTGCGAAGACGTAATCGTCGTGGACGACGGCAGCACTGACGGCTCCTCGGAAGGTCTAGAGAAATTGGGTGCTGTGGTCGTGCGCTATAAAGATAACCGTGGTAAGGGCTACGCTTTGAAGACTGGCTTTAAGGAGGCTAAGGCTCGTGGATTCGAGCGTGCCATCACCATTGACGCTGACGGGCAGCATTTCCCGGAGGACATACCCGTGTTCGCGGCTCAGGCCAGGGAAGATCCCGAAGCCATGCTGGTGGGCAGCCGTAACCTTCAGATGGAGAATATGCCTGGAGGCAACACTTTCGCCAACAAGTTCTCGAATTTCTGGTTCAGACTCCAGACTGGAGTGAATCTTCCTGACACCCAGTCAGGTTTCCGCCTCTATCAACTGAACCGCATAGGCGGACTTCACCTGCTTACTTACCGTTACGAAGCTGAACTGGAACTACTTGTGTTCCAATGCTGGAAAGGGGTGCGAATGCGCCCTGTCGGGATTAAGGTCTATTATCCTCCGGAAGGGGAGCGTGTCACACACTTCCGACCTTTTTGGGATTTCTTCCGTATCAGTGTCTTGAACACGGTACTTTGCATTTTGGCTCTGCTTTATGGCCGTCCGGCTCGCATGCTTCGCGGAAAATGAGTATATTCGTAAATTAGTTTAAATCAAGTGACTGACTTTTTTCTCAGAATCTATGACTTCCTTGCCGGAAGAAAATGGTTGGCGGCCTTGCTGTCGGTCATGCTTGCGGCAGTGTGCCTGCTCCTAGCCTCAAGGCTTCACTATGAGGAGGACATTTCCAGATTCCTTCCGGGCGATGAGGAAAGCACGAAATATTCTGAGGCCTATAATGCATTGGGCAAAAAGAACAACGTCATCCTGATTTTCTCAGCTAAGGACGGCTCGGAGGTAGGTGAGGATGAGATTTCCGAGGCGATTCACGATTTCGAGGACGTTTTTGATGCGGAGGATTCTACCGGGCTTGTTCCTCAAAGACAGATTACGGTTGACAGCGAGATGGCTTTTGAGCTTATGTCTACTGTCATGTCGAGCTATCCGCTATTTATGACTGATGCTGATTACCAGCGGATTGACTCTCTTCTGAAAGTTCCGGACTATATTCCTGAACAGCTTGCTTCGGACCGTCAGTCCTTGCTCTTCCCGACTGGTGATGCCATGGTTGCGAATGTACGCACCGATCCACTTCATCTTTTCACCCCTGTTCTTGGTCGTCTAAGAAGCACTGCTGCCAACTCGAATTATTCTATTGTTGATGACTGCATATTCACAAAAGAAGGAAAGGGACTTGCGTTCTTGACATCTCCTTATGGTACGAGTGAGTCAGGGATGAATTCCAAAGTCGCGGATTTGGTTGAGGGCTCCATCAAGGCATTGGAAGCAAAACATCCCGATGTCACGGTGTCAGCTGTGGGCGCCCCGTTGATTGCTGTGTCTAATGCCGCGCAAATCAAGAAAGACAGCATCCTGGCCATCTCTATCGCTTTGCTTCTTATCGGGCTTTTGCTGGCCTTTAGCTACAAACGTCTCTCGGACATTCTTTGGATAGTGGTTTCCATCACTTTCGGATGGCTGTTCGCCCTTGGTTGTATCGCAATGATTCGAGACAGCATGTCCATCATTGTCATAGGGGTTGCATCCGTGATCATTGGCATCGCGGTGAATTATCCTCTGCATTTCATGGATGGTCTTAAATCCGGTGTCACGCCACGGCAGAACCTTAAGGAGATGGTCGAACCTTTGCTGATAGGCAACATTACCACAATCGCGGCCTTTCTTTGCCTTGTCTGGCTTGACGCTGTGGCTATGCAGGATTTGGGATTGTTTGGCTCTCTGATGCTTGCCGGAACGATTATTTTCGTCTTGTTTTTCCTTCCAGTGTTCACCAAGGCCCGCAAGAAAGCCGGGGGAACTTTGGAACTGGGAAAACTTCTGCCTGACAGGGCTCCTTCCGGAGGATGGCTACTCGTGGCTGTGATGGCTGTCACAGTGGTGATGTACTTCCTTAGCGGAAAGACTGAGTTCGATTCCGACATAAGAAACATCAATTTTATGACGGAAAGCCAGAAGCGGGACCTTGGTACACTTCAAGAAGGTCTCGACCAATCTGGCTTAAGGCAGGTCTATGCCATAGCAGATGGAAAAGACTTGGAAGAAGCTCTTGAGCGTAATGACGTTTTGCTTGCAGGGTTGGATTCATTGAAAGAGGACATTGTGATGGTCAAAGGGCCAGGGCTTTTCGTACCGTCAAAGAAGACTTGCTCAGCTAGAATTACAGTATGGAATGAATTCTGGGGGAACGGTCGTGCGCACAAGCTTATGAAGGATTTGGCCGAAGAAAGCGAACGTCAAGGTTTCTCGCCTTCTGCTTTCAGCCCTTTTGGGGAAATCCTTGACAAGGACTATTCGGCCTCATCACTAGATTCAGAATCACCTATCTTGGCTTCTTTTGATGGACTCTATGTGATTAAGGATTCTGGCAAATGTCTGATTGTCAACCAAGTGTTCTGTGATGATGAAGCAAAGAGTGAGTCCGTAAAGTCGGAACTGCGTTCTGATGGAACATTGGTGTTCGACACCGGGGATGTCAGCAACCGTTTAGTGAGTGTCCTTTCTGAAAGTTTTGACTACATCGGCCTCATTTGCAGTTTGGTGGTGTTTGTCTTCCTATGTTTGAGTTTCCGTCGTCTGGAGCTAGGCATCCTGTCCTTCTTCCCGTTGGCTGTCAGTTGGTTCTGGATTCTTGGACTGATGGGCCTTCTGGACATCCGCTTCAACATCGTCAACATCATCCTCGCCACATTCATCTTCGGGCAAGGCGACGACTACACGATCTTCATCACCGAAGGGCTTGTCTATGAATATGCCTACGGGAAGAAACGCCTTGCCACCTACAAGAACAGCGTCTTTCATTCCGCTGTGATAATGTTCATCGGCATCGGGGCTCTAGTTCTGGCCAAGCATCCGGCGATGCGCTCGCTCGGCGAGGTGACGGTGATCGGGATGTTCATCGTCGTGGTGATGGCCTACTACCTGCCTCCGGTGATATTCAGATGGCTGACGGAAAAGAACGGAGTCAAACGGGACATCCCTCTTACTTTGAAGAGGTTGGCATATTCGCTCTACGCCCTTGTCGGCTATGTGCTGCTGATGTTCCTGTTCGCCTACCCTTACACTTTTTTCCATTTTTTGATTCATGGCAATTCTTCTGACAGTAAGTTGAAGTACCATAGATTCCTTCAGAAGATGTCTCGTTTTCTGTTGAGGCGTATTCCAGGAGTGAAGGTCAGCATTTCCGGAGTCACCGATTTTGATAAGCCATCCGTTATCGTTGCGAATCATCAGTCACATATTGATCTTATCTGCTTGATGGCCTTGACTCCTAAAGTGGTGTTCTTTACTAATGACTGGGTCTGGAAGAATCCGATTTACGGTTATGTCCTTCGCAAAGCCGACTATTTCCCAGTTCATGATGGAATAGAGGAGAACATGGACAGAATTCGTTCTTTGGTGGCTCAGGGATATTCATTAGTCATTTTCCCAGAAGGGACGAGGACTCTGGATGGCAAGGTAGGGCGTTTCCACAAAGGGGCTTTTTATGTGGCCTCGGAACTGGGTTTGGACATCACTCCTGTGTTCATCCACGGTGCGTATGATGTTCTTCCGAAGACGGATTTTATGCTAAGGGAAGGCTCCGTGCAAGTCGAAGTAGGTGAGAGGATTCCATGCCGTGAGGATTATCGTGAGATGACTAAAGAGTGCCACAAGATGTTTGTCGCAAAGTACTCTGAGATTTGCAAGGAGCTAGAGACCCCAGAGTACCTTTCTCAATATGTCAAGTACAAGTACCTTTACAAAGGTGCCGATGTGGAATCCCACTGCCGCAAAGCGCTATCTCGTGTTCAAGATGCTAGATTCTTGTTTGATACTCCTCCTGGAAAGCATTTTGAGATTCATGACTGCGGTCAGGGTGAGTATGCCTTGATATTCGCCTTGATGCACCCGGAGATTCAGGTGGATGCGTACGACAAGGACGAGGATAACATAATGCTGGCCTCTAACTGCTCTTGTTTGCCGGATAACCTTCATTTTCATTTGGAGTCATGAGACGGATTGCCTTGATAATCTTGACCGTTCTGATGTTCGGCTTTCAAGCTCATGCTCTTGGGCTTGCAGCATTCTTCCCTGAACCTAATAAAGCTAACGGGGCTGCTGTAATAGTTTGTCCCGGAGGTAGTTACTATTGGCTTTCCAAAAAGATTGAAGGAACTGACGTAGCAAGAAAACTGGCGGATGCAGGATTCACTGCGTTTGTCCTTAACTACCGCCATGCTGGCACGAGATACTTCCTTTTCGGGAATATGGCAGTCCCTCAGAACCATTATCCCGATGCGTTGAATGACCTTAGAAATGCGGTGCTGGAAGTGCGGCGGAAGGCTTCCGAATATTCCATCGATCCTTCAAAAGTCGGGGTGATGGGCTTCTCGGCCGGCGGCCACCTCGTTCTGAACAGCGGTGAGGAAGTGGTTGAGAATCAAGGAATATCCTCGCGTCCGTCGTTCATCGTTTCCGTCTATCCGGTAGTCACCATGACCGATGAGACCATAGTCCACAAACGCTCCCGGACTGCATTGTTAGGCGGGCACCGGAAAGATTCTTCCCTTAGACGTAAGCTCTCTATGGAATTGGACATTCCATCGGACATGCCACCTGTCTTTCTGGTGAACTGTCTAGATGATCCCACCGTTGACTACCGCAACTCCGTCGTGATGGACTACGCCTTGACAGAATCCGGAATCCCTCACAAGTATATTCAGTTCCCCACCGGTGGCCACGGCTTCGGTGCCTCCTCCCCTCAAGCCGACTGGTTTCCCCTTTTCCTAGACTGGTTTGAGAGTTTAACGGCTTCGGGCAGCGGCGAGTAACTCTGAGAATGTTTTGGCTTTGGAACCCCTAACCTAGTCTGCGGGCTAAAGCTACCGCGATGTTTTTCCGGGCGAAATCGTTGATCGAAACGAAGGTGGTCTTGCGTTTCAACTCGTCAAGTGACATCGTCAGCAGCAACTTGGCGAGGCATTCGTCCGCAAAGGAGTTTGACACGACATCAACACCTTCGAAATCCAGTGTCACCTTATCATATTCATTCAATAGAGGAACAAGTTGCTCTCGCACTCTCTCACCGAGCATTCTGGTCCCGAGATTCTCTCCAAAATCTCTGAATTTAAAAGTAGTTGTCAACATCATTTTATCCTCCTACCAAAGATTATCCAAGTTATCGGTGTTTAAGAACATGTCATTGAATTCTCCCTCACAATCGGTCCTGTTGTCCACAATGTTGTTAGGTACGATTTCCTTGTCGGACTGCAACTCAAAATAGACAATGGTTCCTTGCCAATAATCGCATGTGTCCGCTATCGTATTGATCCCGTCATAAGTCATCTTTGAACCTCCAGAGACAATCTCAAGAACAACACCGGCATTCTCTACCAATCTTGCCGTTGAGTATAGCCCAAATCCCATTCCTTTGCCATCCGTGACCCTGTCTTTGATGCAGGATAGAATGGCGTCCTTTTCTGAAATACCATTGTAAGCGGGGTTGCTCATCAATGATTTTTGTATTCCGATTCCATCATCGGCCACCAAGACCTGTATACGGTTGTCGTTAGGTAAATATCTTAATATTACAGTCCCACAGATTTTCTCAGAATGTGTCAGAACATTGTCGAGAACCTCGTAAAAACAATAACTAAGCGTCTGCAGAACGCTTAACTCAATATCGGGTTTGGCCTTCAGTAAATCTACTATATCTTTGTACACACTGAATATAGAATCGTTGTCGAACAATTCTATAGAAACAGGTGCACTGTTTTCACCGAAATACTTCTTTATCAGTCCATCGATGTTCATTTCAATGTCTTAAATTGTACGAACCTTGGATTGAGGATTGTCTCGAGGTTCATATAGCAAAAATAAGAAATTTGAGTCAATGTTGAAAATATAGTGCTTTAACTATGCAATAATAGTGTAATGGACATAAGATTTTGATTAACCGCTGTTTTTGCCTAAATTCGCATAATATTCGACTTATTGAAATGACAGAGGATATTGAATTCCAGCCAGTGGAAGTCATCAAAGACTTTCAGGAGAAGAAAATGCGCGAGGCCTTGGGGTATCTGGCGGCCAATTCGCCATATTACCAAAGGATGTTTTCCCGTTTCGGGATTGATGTCTCCGCCATTCGTCATATTGAGGACCTTGTCAAGATTCCGTTCACAGAGAAGAAAGATCTTCAACTTTACAACGAGGACTTCCTATGCGTCCCGAAGGACAAGGTGATTGACTACATCACCACTTCTGGTACGCTGGGTGATCCGGTCACATTCTGCTGTACGGAAAAGGATCTCCAGAGGCTCGCCTACAACGAGAGGAAGTCTTTTGAGTGCGCTGGAGTGCATCCAGAGAACGTTGTCCAACTTATGACTACCATCGACAAGCGCTTTATGGCAGGCTTGGCGTATTTCCTTGGAATCCGAGAGTTGGGCGCTGGTATTATCCGAGTGGGCAATGGCGTTCCCGAACTTCAATGGGACACAATCCAGCGCATCAAGCCGGACACGGTCATGTGTGTGCCTTCGTTCATTCTTCGTCTTATACAGTATGCAGAGGATCACGGAATTGACTACCGTAATTCAAGCGTCAAGAGAATTATTGGAATCGGGGAAGGACTTAGAAATCAAGATTTTTCGCTCAATCTCCTCGGTTCCAAGATCAAGGAGAAGTGGGACGTGGATCTATATGCGACATATTCATCAACCGAGATGGGAGCCACTTTCTCGGAGTGCAGGTACGGGATGGGGGGCCATGTGCATCCAGAGCTGATCATTGTTGAGATCATCGGGGAGGACAATCTTCCGGTGCCGGACGGGGAGGAAGGTGAGATTGTTGTCACCACCCTTGGAGTGGAGGGCATGCCACTTCTGCGCTTCCGTACCGGGGACATCGCGGCCAAGAGGGTTGAGCAGTGTAAGTGCGGCAGGAATTCCTATCGTCTCACACCACTTGTCGGACGTAAAAACAACATGATAAAACTCAAAGGCACAACCCTTTATCCACCGGCCATAAATGATGTGCTTGACAATGTGGACTATGTCGCCAACTATGTTGTCTATGTACAGGATTCCGAAGCAGGAACGGACGATGTGCTAGTGAAAGTGGGGCTTGCTCATGACCCGGGTGTGGATGTGGTTAAGGATCTGAAGGATCGGTTTCGCTCCAGACTTCGCGTTGCACCTAATGTCGAGATCTGCCCTAAGGAAGAAGTTCAAAGGATACTGTTTCCGGCAAAAAGTCGTAAGCCGGTGAAATTTATTGACTTAAGAAATAAGAAATGATTGACGAAACCATCTTCGATGACATAAGACCTTACCGTGATGACGAGGTCCCTGCTGCTATGCACCGCATAGCGTCCAATGACTTGTTTCCGTTGCTTTCTTCTTTCGCGTTCCCGGACAGGAGCGTTGAGGAAATCCGCTCGCTTGTGGATAGCATCCGCACAGTGGACGAATTTCAGACCAAGATCATGTGGTTTGTCAATGAGCAGATCGTCAAACGTAGCATGTCCTCCTACACCGTCTCCGGAATCGAGGATTTGGACCCTGACAGCCACTACCTGTTTGTGTCTAATCACCGGGACATCATGCTGGATGCTTCTGTGCTCCAGAACATCCTTCACGTTCATGGATTCCAGACTTCCGAGATCACCTTCGGGGCAAACCTAATGAGTTCAAGCCTTGTGATTGACATCGGCAAGTCCAACAAGATGTTTCGGGTCGAGAGAGGCGGAAACATGAAGGATTTTTACAAGTCTTCTGTTCATTTGTCGGAGTACATCCGCCACACTATTGTGGACAGAGGACAGTCCGTTTGGATTGCCCAGAGGAATGGCCGCACCAAGGACGGAAATGACGCGACCGACCAAGGAATCATCAAGATGTTCGGCATCAGCAAACGTGAGGACAAAATCAAGGCGCTTTCAGAACTGAATATCGTTCCTCTTTCTATCTCATACGAGTGGGAGACATGTGACTACATGAAAGCCCTTGAGTTGTACCAGTCAAGGTCAGAGAAATATGTCAAGAAACAGGGCGAGGATCTCTCAAGCATACTTTCCGGCATCACATCCTTCAAAGGTGACGTACACTTGACATTCTGCCCGATGGTGACAGAGAAGGATCTTTTGGCCTACGATGCGCTTCCGGGAATTGAATATAACAGGGAAGTTGCCAAGCTGCTAGACCATCGGATTCATGCCGGTTACCGTCTGTGCCCTAACAATTTCATCGCGCATGACATGCGTTTCGGGAAGCATGAGTTCAAGGGCGAAAAGTACAATGAAGAGCAGGAAGAGCGCTTCCTTCATCACCTTCATAAACTTGAGAAATATGATGTTGAGGAACCAGAGGTGCTGACCGACATATTCTTAGGAATATATTCAAATCCAGTTGACAATTGTTTGAAATTGAGCCATGAATAGAGTAGTGATAACGGGCATGGGCATCTGGTCATGCCTTGGAAAGACTCTGGAGGAGATCCGCGATTCTCTCTACGAAGGGAAATCCGGAATTGTGTATGATCCTGAAAGAAAGGAAATTGGGTTCCGGTCTGCCCTAACGGGGAAAGTGGATATTCCTGACCTGAAGAAAGAGTTGAGCCGTTCTCAAAGAGTTTTCATGCCTCAGCAGGCAAAGTTTGCTTACTGCGCGACAAGGGATGCTCTTCGTGATGCGGGGGTGGATGAGGAATATCTTGACTCCAAAGAGGTCGGTCTTCTTTATGGGAATGATTCATCGGCTCTTCCGGTGATAGAGTCAATTGACATCATTAGGGAGAAGAAAGACACCCAGATGTGTGGCTCCGGTGCAATCTTCCAGTCCATGAACTCTACAGTCACCATGAATCTTGACTGCATATTCAGACTTAAAGGGATTAACCTTACTGTGTCAGGGGCTTGCGCTAGTGGTTCGCATGCAATCGGTCTCGGTGCCCTGCTGATTCAGCATGGACTTCAGGAGATGGTTGTCTGCGGTGGTGCTCAGGAGGTTCATCCTTATGCGGTTGCGTCCTTCGATGGCATTTCAGCTTTTTCCGTCAGAGAAAACGAGCCGGGGAAGGCAAGCCGTCCTTTTGACAGAGACCGTGACGGGCTTGTGCCGAGTGGAGGAGCTGCTACGGTGATTCTGGAAAGTTACGAGAGTGCCGTTCGTAGGGGAGCGAAGATTTATGGAGAGATTTTAGGCTATGGCTTCTCCGGCAACGGGGACCACATCTCCACACCAAATGTCGATGGCCCTAAACGTTCTTTGGAAATGGCTGTAAGTCAGGCCGGAATAGGCAGGTCTGCAATAGGCTACATCAATGCCCACGCAACCTCCACCCATGTCGGAGATGCTAATGAGGCCAAGGCGATTGCTGCCGTCTTCGGTGACAGGACAGTCCCTGTCACAAGTACGAAATCACAGACCGGCCACGAGATGTGGATGGCGGGAGCTAGTGAAGTGATCTACTCGATGCTTATGATGAAGAACGATTTCATCGCACCTAATCTGAATTTCGAGAATCCGGACGAGGATTCTGCAAGGCTTTTGATTCCTGCTGAGAGAATGTCCAAGCATTTCGATGTGTTCCTTTCCAACTCATTTGGCTTCGGTGGCACTAATTCTACATTGATTATCAAGAATCTATAATATGGCGGCCATTAGTGAGACAGTTCGTGTGAAGGTTCGTTTCTCTGAAGTAGATCCGATTCGGATGGTCTGGCACGGGAACTACATCAAGTACCTTGAGGATGCCCGCGAGGCTTTCGGTCATCGCTACGGCATCAGCTACATCCAGATTAGCGAGCATGGCTACTACGCCCCAATTTACGACCTTCAAGTACGTTTCCTTCGCACCGCGACAGTCGATGACACCCTGCTTGTTACCATTACTTGGAAACCTGCTGAGGGAGCCAAGCTCTGCTTTGACTATGAAATCCGTAACGAGAATGACAATGAACTGATTCTCAGAGCATCTACCGTTCAACTGTTTACTACTGAGGACGGTGAGTTCGACCCTGTGGGCCCTGCTTTCTTCTGGGAGTGGAAAGACAGAATGTTATCTGAATAGTTAAGGTGGAGAAAAGCGTCATCATCATAGGAAGCGGACTGGGTGGACTGGAATGTGGCTACATTCTGGCCAAGAAAGGCTTCCGGGTGACGATACTCGAACAGGCTGCGAAGGTTGGAGGCTGCCTTCAGTCATTCCAGAGGGGCGGACGCGTGTTTGACACAGGACTTCACTATGTCGGAGGTCTTGGCGAAGGACAGTCCCTGCGTCCTTTTTTTGAATATTTCGGATTGATGGATCTTCCATGGAGGCGGATGAACCCTGATTGTGTCGATGAAATTGTCATCGGAGAACAATGCTTCCCTCTGGCTTCGGGGCATGATCGCTTTGTAGAGCGGCTCTGCGAGCGTTTCCCTGCTGAAAGAGACAATCTTCGGGAATATGCCCGTTTCTTGAAGCAAGTCGGAGACGACATATTCAAAATCTTTGATGGTGACAGTGGGAAGATGAATAGCCTTTTGGGCCGAAGTGCTTATGAATATCTTCACTCTACGATAGCGGATCCTCTTCTGCGTCAAGTTCTTAGTGGTGCTTTCGTGAGGATGGAACTTCGGGAGTCCCTGCCATTGTACGTGTTTGCCCAGATCAATAATTCGTTTATTCAAAGTGCTTGGAAGTTGGACGGTGGTGGAGACCAAATTGCCCATCGGATGGTGGATTCAATTACCTCAATGGGAGGAACGGTCTGCACCAATGCCAGAGTGACTTCGCTTATAGCTGAGAATGGCAAGGTTTCCGAGGTGGAGGTGAACGGATCTGAGACATTGAGAGCTGATTGGGTGATTTCAGATGCGCATCCAGCTGTGACTCTTGAGCTTATCTCTGACGGCCTTCGAAAGGTTTACAAAGAGAGAATTTCGGCTTTGGACAACACGTTCGGAGTGTTTACTGCGAACATCTGTCTGAAACCCGAAGTGCCGGCATGTCCCGACGGGAACATATTCATTCATCGCGAAGGCATTGATCTTTGGCATTCGGATCCGTCAGTCACCGAGTCAGTTATGGTCTATTTTTACCCTGAGACGCATGGTGGTGTGACGCATCTGGATCTGATGAGCCCGATGCCTTTCTCTATGGTTAAAGGGGAGTCTTATGAACAAGCGAAATGTGCGAAACTCCGGGAGTGCCTTAAATTGGTAAGACAACGGTTGCCGTGGTTGGAAGACAGCATTGAGAGTGCCTACACCAGCACCCCTTTGACATATTCCCGCTACACTGTCACACCCCAAGGCTCCGCTTTCGGCATCCGCCATAATTGGGAAACCCCTCTGCGCACCGTCCTGTCACCTCGCACCCCTTTGGCCAACCTCCTTTTCACCGGTCAAAGCCTCAACCTTCACGGCCTTCTAGGCGTCTCTATGACCTCCGTTCTCACCTGCCGTGAGATCCTCGGTAGGGATTTCACAGTTCACCGCTGATTTCACTGCTCCCTATCCTGCTGAGTGACCGTTAAAAATTAACCTCATCGTCATTTTATGATTATCATTTTATGATGATGAAGAATTATTGTGTATGTTTGTACTATAATTAATTTTGAATATCTTATGTCGAAATATGCTTTTGTGACCGGGGGAAGCCGCGGTATTGGGCGAGCGGTATGTGTGAAACTTGCCCGGATGGGATTCTGTGTTGTGGTAAACTATGTCTCAAACGATGATGCCGCGCGGGAGACTCTCCGGCTGATTGAGGAGGCTGGGGGCAGTGGTGAACTTCTGAAGTTCGATGTGGCTGACGCTGAGTCGACAGTAAAGGCGATAGAAGGATGGCAGGATAGTCATCCTGATGATTATGTTGAGGTGCTGGTTAACAATGCGGGTGTGAGAAGGGACAATCTGATGCTTTGGATGGAACAAGATGACTGGTTCAAGGTGATGGCCACGGATTTGAACAGTTTCTATAATGTCACCCGTAAGTTCCTTCAGCCGATGGTCTCGCACCGCAACGGACGAATCATCAACATGGCCTCTCTGTCCGGACTCAAAGGCCTGCCGGGACAGACGAACTATTCGGCTGCAAAAGGAGGCTTGATCGCTGCCACAAAGGCTCTGGCCCAGGAACTTGCTCCGAGAAAGATCACCGTCAACGCTGTCGCTCCGGGCTTTGTGGAGACCGATATGGTCGAAGGCCTTGACGAGGACACTCTCAAGGCTCAGATCCCAGCCCGTCGTTTCGGCAAGCCGGAGGAAGTCGCTGCCCTCGTCGGTTTTCTCGCCTCTCCGGATTCCGCTTACATCACCGGCCAGGTCATTTCCATCAACGGAGGACTCTACTAACTCTGCTTTACTATGTAAGTGTGTAAAAAATGAGTGAACACGTCTGCAGGTCAGCGGAAATTAATTTTCAAATTTTGGTCTACCGTGCAAATTTGAAAATTAATTTCCGCTGACTTTGTGTTACAATATCCCGGCCTTTTCGTTTATATTAGTGAAAAGTTTAAACGATGATCGAAGACTTTCTCACAGAAGCGTTCCTGGCCCTGAGGGGCCGATGGAAATCAGAAGACGTTCTGCAAGACGCCTTCTGTAGGCTTTGGGGAAGAAAGTACAAGATCGGAAGCGTGAAAGAGGCGATAGGGCTGCTGTCAAGGACTGGCAGAAACCTTGAGATTGATGAACATAGGAAAGCGAGCGGAAGGCAGACGGTGACTCTCGAAGGACGGCAGGTTGAGGACGAGGGCAGCGATGCTATGGAAAAGGAACTGCTCTTCCGGAAAGTCGAAGCGTCAGTGGAAAGTGAACTGACCGATCTCCAGAGACTTATCGTCAGAAAGCACGAATATGAAGGCCAGTCCTTCGAGCGTATAGCTAAAGACCTTGGAATGCAGCAGGCGGCTGTCCGGATGCACATCTCAAGGGCGAGAAAAATTTTAAGGGATAAATTCAGGAATGAAGATGAATAAGATCAATGAATATATCGACAGGTACTTCGAGGGAACCCTTTCCGAAGCCGAGGAACTGAAGCTCAAGGCTTTTCTCACCTCTCCGGAAGGACAGGCCTCTGAATATGACGAAGCGCGCGCCGTGATGGGTTACTTCTCCGTCGGCAAGTCCCTTTCACGGAAGGAAGCGGATGAATATTCCCGAAAAGGCATCCGCCGGCATGGCACAGCCTGGCTTCGGGTCGCTGTGGCCGCTGTGTGCGCCGGTATATTCATAGCTATTGGAGTGAATGTCTATAATAAGGAAAACGTCTGCGTCTCGTATGTCGGAGGGCAGAAGGTGACTGACAAGGAAGTCGTAATGAACGACGTCGATGGCATCCTTGCCGACCTCTTCTCCGGCGGAACGGATGTGGATGAGCAGTTAAATGAAATATTCGGAAAATGATGAGACAGAAAGTATTTTTGATTGTGATAATGTGCCTGCTAGTCTTGCTTCCGGCACATGCTCAGAAAGGGCTCCAAATTGACAGCCTGTTCAAAGGTAAGTTGGTCAATATGTCTTTAGTGACAGAGTCCGTTGTCAGTGGTAAGAAGCTGAGCCCTTACAATTTAGACTATTTCCGGAGTGTGCGCTTTGTGGCGAACGACAAACAGATAGCCAAAGTGTCTGCATGGATTCAAGATGATGCGATGATTGCGGATGACAAGGAGTTGGAATCCGCAGGCGGGCGGTTAATCTATGCCTTGTTGAAATTTCCACAGCTGGGTTCCAAAAACAAATATGTTGGCTATCAGGTGAAAAGAAACAATGGCCGAGATTATGTGACAGTGGTTTACATGGAAGGCTTAGCCACAGTGGAAGATTTGAAGGTGATATTCAAACACAGATAATTTTAGAAGACGATGAAAAAGATATTATTAGCGGCTGCTGCCGTTTTGGTTGGAACAATGACTCTTGATGCCCAGAACATTGTAGACTCTGTGGATGTGGATTGTTGTAAGGTTCAGAATCATGTCAAAGTGGTGGAAGATGATGGTCTGACTGTTAGGGAAGGGCACTTTTTGGATTTTGATATTCCGTTCTATAGTAAGATCAAGAAACGTAGCAGAACGTATGACAGAAATTGGGTGCATCTTCCAAATTTGGGATTTGCCATTCTTAAGACAAATGGCTCCGCTCCGTATGATTTCAGTGTACAAAACTCTTATGAATTGTTCGCTTTCCTAGAGGCAGATTCTTATCGTTTGAGCAGGATGAGCACCTTGTCATGGGGAGTAGGTGTGGATTGGAAGAATTTCTCAATATCGGGACGTTCGGCCATGGTCAAGGATGATTCCGGAAGGATTCTTATCATGCCTTATCCAGAAAAGTCTGATCCTAAAATCTCTAAATTGAGAATATCAAGTGTAATACTTCCGCTCTATTACAGTTGTGCCTTTGGAAGAGGTTGGGGGTTCACCCTAGGCCCAGTGCTGAACTTTAACGCATACAGCTCGATTGTCAACAAGTACTCGATTGATGGAGAGAAGCAGAAAGATAAATATAAAAAAGTCCACTGCAACACATTCACAGTGGACTTGATGTATCAATTGAACATAAGGGACATCACCTTGTTCGTGAAGTACTGCCCGATGCCGTTGATGGACAAAAACTATTGGCCTGATTGGCAATATGGCTCCGCAGGGATAGCCTTGTCTCTGTAGGCCTCAGTTTCTATCAAGTGGCGCAGAACAAATAAAAGGCTGACTCGCTTTTCAGAGTCAGCCTTTTATGCTGTGTTATTTTTGTCTTAGCGCTCGATTGTCGCCTCGCGGTCAGGTCCGAGGGAGATTATGCTGATCGGCACACCGAGATAATCTTCCATGAACTTGATGTAGTTCTTGAATTCCTGCGGAAGTTCGCTTTCCTTGCGGATTCCGGTGAGGTCCTTCTTCCAGCCAGGGAACTCGGTGTAAACCGGCTCGATCTCGGCGGCTATGTCGAACGGAACCTGATCGGTCTTCTTGCCGTCCACCTTGTAGGAAGTGCAGACCTTGATCGTCTCGAAATCGTCCAGACAGTCGGACTTCATCATGATGAGGTCCGTAACGCCATCGATCATCACGGTGTATTTCAACGCCACGAGATCCAGCCAACCGCAGCGGCGAGGACGGCCTGTGACGGCTCCGAACTCGTGTCCGACCTGACGGAGATTCTCACCGGTCTCGTCGAACAATTCTGTCGGGAACGGTCCGCTGCCCACACGGGTGCAGTAGGCCTTGAATATTCCATAGACGTGTCCGATCTTTGAAGGTGCGACACCAAGTCCGGTGCAGACCCCTCCGACTGTGGTGGAGGATGATGTCACGAACGGATATGAACCGTAGTCGATGTCAAGCATCGAGCCCTGCGCTCCTTCTGCGAGCATCGGTTTGTCTTCCAGCCACTTGTTCACGAAGTACTCGCAGTCAATCAGCTTAAATCCCTTGAGGAACTCGATGGCGCTCATCCACTCTGCCTCGTCCTTGGCAGGGTCGCACTCGAAGTGCAGGTCAGAGAGCAATTGAATATGTCTGGCCTTGAGTTTCTCGAATCTTTCCTTGAAATCCGGAGCGAGGATGTCACCGACCCTCAGACCGTGTCTGCTGATCTTGTCGGTGTAGGTCGGTCCGATGCCCTTGAGGGTTGAGCCGATCTTGCCCTTTCCGGCAGCCGCCTCGTAAGCCGCATCCAGAAGTCTATGGGTAGGAAGTATCAGGTTTGCTTTCTTGGAGATGAACAGTTTCTCTTTCGCATTGATGCCCATCTTCTCTACATTTGCGCATTCCTCCCTGAGTGTTATCGGATCCAGAACGACACCGCTTCCGATAATGTTGGTGGAGCCTTCCCGGAATATTCCTGAAGGTATGCTGCGCACCACGAAGTTCTTGCCGTCGAAATGAAGGGAGTGTCCCGCGTTCGGCCCTCCCTGGAATCTCGCTACAGCCGGATAACGGCCTGCAAGCACATCCACAATCTTACCTTTACCCTCGTCTCCCCACTGGAGACCAAGGACTACGTCAAGTTTTGAACTCATATCTGATAAATAAGTCGTTTGTATATTCTTGAATATTAGAATGGAAGGTCATCCTGCGGCATGTCCGCTGCGGCTACCTCAATCGGATTCACCTGCCCCTGCTGCTGTGGCTGCTGAACCGGCTGCTGTACCGGCTGCTGCTGATAGCTCGGCTGCTGTGTCATGTTCTCGGCAGGTCCCTGAGCTTGTCGAAGGGCTGGCTGCTGTGCCGTCTGATAGCCACCCTGCTGGTACTGAGGCTGAACGTACGCTGGACCTTGTGCAGGACCTCCTACTGGTCCCTGAGCTTGTCGAAGGGCCGGCTGCCCGTAACCCTGCTGTTGGTAACCACCCTGCCCACCATCCTGTGCCCCAGGATTGTCCGACTTCCTCCCCAACAGCTGTAGATTATCAACCGTGACCTCCGTTGTAAACTTCTTGACTCCCGTCTGGTCAGTCCACGAACGAGTCCTCAATTTACCCTCAATGAAGATCTGGGACCCTTTGCGGATGTATTTTTCCGCGATGTCCGCAGAGTTCCTCCAGGCCACGATGTTGTGCCATTCCGTGTTCTCTCGAAGTTCTCCATTTCGGTCACGATAGCGTTCAGTTGTCGCGAGGGTGAAAGTGGCCACCTTCGTGCTTCCCGAATTAGGGTTGTTGTTTCCATCAAGGTAACGTACTTCCGGGTCTTTTCCAACGTTACCGATTAGCATTACTTTGTTCAGTGACATAATCTTAAAGTGTTTAGTATGTTAAAATGCGTCTGAGCAGCCTTACATCATCGGGACGTTCGCATGTCATGTGTGACTTCCCACGATAGCGTTCTTCGCCTTTTTTTGTGAGACGGTCCAAAACATTGCAAGTTACTCAAAATATTCCGTATTATCCCCACTTTTTTACTATCTCTACTTAATTCTAGTAGTAAATCCAACAACACCGCAAACATGTTTGTCGTTCGCTGTCATAAAATATAAAAACCGAGGGGTGAAGCAGAGAGCCTTACGGCTCAGAGTGATGACTGACTACAGAAATCACCCTAATAACGTCTGTAGTGGCTGCGCACTCTCTCAACCTTGCCGAAACGCACTCGCTTGTAGGCTCGAACTTTGGCAAGTCTGATAATCTCCACTTCTATGGTGACTATCACAAGATGTTGGCTTGCTCTCATTTTGTGTGAATTAATTAAGAAAGGCGAGAGAGCAGAGCCGCCCTTGTTGTAGTACCCCCTCGGTAGTATGGGGAAATTAAAAAAAACAGACATCCCTTTTAGGGAAAAGATGTCTGCTTTTACTTGTTGCCTTTCTTATTCACACAACATTACAAAGGTAAATAATTATTTCTGATTGGCAAGGATGTTTTGTTGAATATGTTCAGATTCTCAGTTTCATCCTTTGTCTGTGTTCTATAACCTTGGCAAAATCTTCATTAAATTGGCTAGTTATGTTGATTTGCCGTTCTACTGACATGTACACTGAGCAATCGGTGTCCGCTTTTTTGTTTATCTTTGTGCTAATATTCATTCAGGCTATGAGAAGTGTCATTATGAAAGTTTGTGCCGTTTGCGCGTTGCTCTTTACGATTGCGTTTTCGGCTTCAGCGCAGGGCTCTGGAGATGATCCGGTGGCAGATTCAAAGGCTGTTGTCGTTTCGGGCAACGCAAGGTTCACGGTGCTGGAGAGCCGGTTGGTACGCATGGAATGGGCAGCGGACGGAAAGTTCGAGGACAGGGCCACACTTGGTGTGGTCAATAGGAAACTGCCGGTTCCGGCCTATACGGTAAGAAAAGCCGGCAAGAAACTGACGATCAAGACCTCGGACCTTGCCCTGACATATTCAGGAAACGGGAAATTCGATGAGAAGAATTTGAGTGTGACGTTCCGTATGGCAGATCCCGCAGTCAGAAAGGGCTTTAAGACTGTGATCTGGCGTCCGGGAATGGATGACAGCGGCAACCTGCTTGGCACCACTAGAACCCTTGACGGCTGTGATGGTGTTAAGACCAAGGAACCGTACGATAAGGGAGTTGTCTCGCGTGACGGTTGGGCAGTTCTTGATGAGTCTGACAGACAGGTGTTTGTGCCGGTTGACTCGGATTGGAAACTCTGGGTGGCTGACCGCGATTCGACCGACAGGCAGGACCTTTACCTGTTCGCCTACGGCCACGACTACAAAGCCGCTGTCTCTGACTTCACAAAGATCGGAGGACGCATCCCGATGCCACCGAAATATGCCCTCGGCTACTGGTGGTGCCGTTTCTGGCAATATTCAGACTTCGAGTTTGTCGGGCTCGGAAAGGAGATCCGTTCGCTGGACATCCCGATTGACGTGATGGTTCTGGACATGGACTGGCACGAGACGTGGTCTCTGAGAAAGCGTAACGCCCCAAAGGATGAGTTCGGTCAGCGGATCGGCTGGACGGGCTACACTTGGCAGAAGAAACTTTTTCCTAATCCGGTCAACTGCCTCCAAGACCTTCACAATCTTGGACTTAAAACAACCCTGAATCTTCATCCCGCATCCGGAATCCAACCTTACGAGGAGCCTTACGACCGCTTTGTCAAAGACTATCTCTCAAGGACTAATGAATATGATGGCCCGAAAGACTACATCAATCCAGACGGAAGCAAGGCTCCGGTACCGTTCCGGATGGATGACATCAACTGGGCGAACGCCTATTTCAACTCCGTGGTCCGTCCGTTCGAGCGACAGGGAGTTGACTTCTGGTGGCTCGACTGGCAGCAGTGGAAGTTCAGCAAGTATATTCCCGGTCTTAACAACACCTTCTGGCTGAACTACACATTCTTCAACGACATGGTGCGCCAGTCGGCAGATCAGGGAATATACGCCCGCCGTCCGATGATCTACCATCGTTGGGGAGGCATCGGAAGCCATCGCTACCAGATCGGCTTTTCAGGTGACTGCATTGCATCATGGCAGGTGCTCGGCTATCTGCCATATTTCACAGCCACCGCTTCCAATGTGGGCTACGGCTACTGGGGACATGACATCGGAGGTCACCTCCAACCTAAGGGAGTTAAGGCGACAGACCCAGAAATGTACACCAGATGGCTCCAGTCTGGAGTGTTCACTCCCATATTCAAGACCCATTCGACTAAGGACTTGACGATGGAGAAGCGCTTCTGGGTGTTTCCGGAGCATTTTGACGCGATGCGCGCGGCTGTAAGGCTCCGTTACGACCTCTCACCGTACATCTATGGTGCCGCCCGCGAGGCCTACGACACCGGCATCTCGATGTGCCGCCCTCTTTATTATGAATACCCGGAAGCGCCTCATGCCTACGATTTCACGCAAGAGTACCTCTTTGGAAATGACATCCTTGCGACCGTTGTCTGCGAGCCTGCGGATTCCGTTACGGGACTGGCGAAGCGTGTGATGTGGTTCCCTGAGGGCAACGATTGGTACGACGCTGCCATAGGGACGATTTTCAAAGGCGGACAGGTTGATACTCTGGAATATACCGTCAGCGAGAATCCGTACTACATCAAGGCCGGAGCCGTCATTCCTATGGCCTCGGACAAGATCAAGTCACTTCAGGAAAAGGACAACACTTTGAAACTCTTTGTGGCACCTGGTGATGGCGAGAGCACCGTTTCCGTCTATGAGGACGATGGCGCGACGCAGGCGTACGGCACTGAATATGCCACCACACAGGTCCGCAAGGTTTCAGATGCTTCTTCAGTGAGAATCACTGTCGCCCCTCGTCAGGGGAATTATCGCGGAATGGATCATAACCGCCGGGTGCAGGTTGTCCTTGCAGGTGTTTTCGCACCGGAGAAAGTGACTGTGAACGGAGTGGAGGTGCCATATTCCCGCTTCGCTGCCCACAACGCTGAAGTGTCCGGAAAGAATGCTGAGTGGGGGTACGTAGGAGCGGATCTCTCCGCTGTTCTTTACCTCCCGGAGACCCCTGCCTCCGAAGAACTTGTGATTGAGTTCTCTTTCAATGAATATTCCGCCTCGCACCGTGATCTCTTGAACGGGAAGAAGGGCTTGATGCACAGAATGATGGACATCACCCCTGAGGCCAAGTTGATTTTCGGGAAATATGTCGATGCCTACATGATGCTTCCGGATCCGTTCCTTGCCCTCGCGCAATGTGCCAGCTTCATCAACGAGGATCCTCAGAATGCAGGGGAGTATCTAGAGAAGATTGACACGGCATCGCTTATCGCGGATTTCGCTAATTATGAAAAGATTCCGGCTGACTTCGTGGCCAAGGTCAAGGCGCAGGTCGGTGCGGAATAGTGATAGTATTCAAGAATATGGAAGACAATAATAGGAAACTCTATCCGCTGAGATTTGTGGATGAAGGTGCGGATGTGCCTTGGGGACATGTCAGCTATCAGATTGCTGACCTTGGATTCAAGGATTCGATGATAGACAACGGCTGGTTCGGAGGCAACAGTCTGAGCGAACTCATGGGAACATATTTGGAGAGGGTGGTTGGAGATGATGTGTTTGAGTTTTATGGCCTTCAATTTCCTGTGATGGTGAAGGTTATGGACGTGACTGGTTGGCAGCCCCTTCAGATGAACGCCTCCGATGACGTCGCAGCCGAAAGGTACGATTCGTTCGGCAAGACTGCCCTGTGGTATGTTCAGGAGTCAGCTCCGGATTCTGAGTTGTTGCTGGGCTTCAACCGGGACATTGATCCGGCCGAGTTCTACGCAAGGTGTCAGGACGGGACGGTTAAGGAAGTCTTGAATGTTGTCAAGCCGCATAAAGGCGAAGCTTTCCTGATAAAACCGGGAACCGTCTTCGCTGCCGGTCCGGGACTAAAGATCGTGGAGATAGCCGAGAGTTCCGAACTTGTGTTCAATCTCCATAACTGGGGCGTGGAACTGCCTGATTCAGAGGAACTGCTGCTTGAGGAAGCGTTTGATTTAATTGATTTCAAGAAATATATTCCTAAACCCATCACGGGAGACAAATTGGCCGTTTGTCCAGAATTTGTGGTCACGAAACTCAATCTGAAGGACGGATTGCACATATTCTCCGAGCAGCCGGGCAGTTTCGCTGTCTATTACTGCGCTTCCGGTGAGGCGACTGTCCAGATTCCGGTTGAGAATGACAAAGGTGCAAAGAGTGTGGAATCATATTCATTGAAGTCAGGTCACTCAGTTTTGGTTCCGTCAGAGTTGAACGACTTTTTTCTCATTCCGGCTGCCAGTGAAACAATTCTGCTGGAAGTCCTTGTGGAGAAGCGTCTTGTGAAGGATCCCTACACTAATCAGGAGGTCGAGCCTGGCTCATTTATCGATGCCGAGACCCCGGACCCGCATATTCGTGAATGGAACAGTTAGTTATGGCAGACACAGAAAGAATAGACAAGGTCCTTTGGGCCATTAGGGTGTTCAAGACCCGCACCGAGGCCACGGATGCCTGCAAAGGTGGCAAAGTCAAGATTGGTGGAGTCAACGCCAAGCCGTCCAGAATGCTGAAGGTAGGTGAGGTCGTGGAAATCCGTAAGGGTGCCGTGCAGTATTCGTACAGAATCAAGCAGTTAACCGACCATCGCCTAGGTGCAAAGCTGGTTCCCGACTACGCTGAGAACCTCACCCCGCAATCCGAGCTCGACAAGCTGAAGGCCCCAGTTGAAACCTTCTTCCTTCGCAGAGACCCCGGTGCCGGCCGCCCCACCAAGAAAGATCGCCGCGCCATGGAAGAAGCCTGGGACGAGATCGACTACACCACCGACCTCGGTGACATCCCTGACGACATCGCAGCCCACTTCGGCCTCACCGATGACGATGACCTATAGCGGCATTTGGTACCTGTGCTGCATAATTGGTTGATTGATAATGAAATAGGGGGGCTTTAGTTGGTCTTAACTAAAGGCAACTCTCTATTGCGTTTATAATCAATGGGTTATGTTCCACTGCAGCTTGCCGATATTTATTGGGTGCTCTAGTGACAGGTAATATTAACCACTTCCCAAATTACGGTAGAGGTCACTCCAACTGAATTGATTCAGATTTTGAACGGGAGTTGATTTTAAATCTTACGGAATCTATTGTGAGTTCGACATGAAAATGCCTCTGACCTTTGTCAGATGGCATTTTTTACTTGTTGAAGATTACAGTGTAAGAATTTAATCTTACACTGTTTTGGACGCTATGATGTAGCGTGCTTATACTTAATTATTTACCGTGAGATTTGTAAGACAGATTTGTAAGACGCAATTTTCTAGGTATTATGCGTGAATTATCAATTGAACGTTTTATATTTGCAATTATCATTTGAATGATTCAGTCATCGTCTTGATATCTTAGACCGCGGAAGATGATGAGGGAACAAGCAAATGATAAAGTTGAACTGATTAACTAATTTTAATTACAATGAAAAATGTATTATCAAAGTCGCAGATGTCCTTGATAAAGGGCGGAGAACCAACAGCATGGCTGTGCAAGGCTATTCAGAGTAAAACAGAGACAGAATGCGATGTGATTCTCGATGGGCCTACAGAGACAGTGATGGCGGAGACAGCCGTGGATGCAGCCGACATCATGCACGAGAAATATGGAGTAAGTCAAGTCAACTGTACAAAGGCTTAGGAGATCTATGTCATGAAACGCTTTTGTCTTGTTGTTTTGACATTGTTATTGATGCCATCATTAGTAGAGGCCCAAAGGTGGAGGACATGGACGCTTGATGAGGCACTGACTAAGTTGGATGATAGGTTTTCTCTGTACGAGGGTGTTTATCGTGATCCGTATCCTGAGTATGCTCCATGGCATTTCAACAAGACAAAAAGGCTGGATCGTTCTTATCTGCGAGTCTATTATGACGCGGACATCCTCCTCGACTCCTTGTCTGGTAAGAGGGGGATGGACTGGGTCAGAACGCTTGTCGGTAAGAACTATATGCTGAGTGATAGCCATGGATTTTGGTCTTACTCAATGCGGCAGACAGTTCCATTGGAAGAAACAGATAATTATAGTTATCCGCAAGGTTGTTTCACACCACTGATGAACTGGTTCGTTTATCGTAATCTTACATCCCGTTCAGTACAAAACCTTCATGCCTTACCAATGCTGCTGGACTATGCCATTCAGTATGATGAGCCGCAGCCAACGTTCGTCTGGAAAATGTCCGTTGACACGATGACAGTGAGCGGCTATCTGTGCCAACGTGCCGACACAGATTACCGTGGCCGCCATTGGACAGTTTGGTTCACACCAGAGATTCCGGTGGATTGCGGCTTCTGGAAATTTTCCGGCCTTCCTGGGCTGATACTGAAAGCCGAGGACAGCGAGTGTTACTATTCATTCACCGCTGTGTCCATTAAGAATGTAAAGGAGGACATAGACTTGATTACTTCTATCACTGTCAAGAAATTACCACGAGATAAATTCCGTTTGATGGAAAAAAGTCGTTTTGATTGCCCTGTTATGAATAGTTGGCATGAACATGATTACATGATTGGTACTCATAATGGTCTTAAAGGTATTCCAAAGGAACTTGGCTACAAAATCTTCACCCCGGAGAATTACACAAGCCCCCATTACCCGATGGAAAGGGAATGAAAAGCAAATTAACTTATTTGTTTAGTCTTATATGAAGCGTTTTTGTTTTGCAGTAGTGTTCTTCTTTATGCTTATGCCTTTGGCGGTAGCTCAGACATGGCGTGAGTGGACACTTGAGGAGGCTCTTGCTTATAAAGGAGGTACGATGTTCTCTTTGTACAAAGGAGTTTATCGCGATCCTTATCCGACTTTTGGACGATGGCATTTCAACAAGACAAAAAGACTTGACCGCTCCTACTTGCGGGTTGATTACGATGCGGACATCCTTCTTGACTCCTTGTCGGGGAAAAGGGGAATGGATCGCGTCAGGACGCTTCTTGGAAAGAACTATATGTTGAGCAATGGCCAATGTTATTGGTTGGGGTCGATGTGCAATACGGTGCCGGAAGGCCAATCAAGGAACTATGAACGTCCAACAGGATATTATGAACTGATAAACTGGTTCGTTTATCGTAGTCTTACTTCTCGTACAGTGCTGAATCTTCATGCCTTACCAATGCAGTCAGACTATGCCATCCAGTATGATGAGTCACAGCCTTTGTTCGCTTGGACGATGTTTGCTGACACGATGACAGTGAGCGGCTATCTGTGCCAACGTGCCGACACAGATTACCGTGGCCGCCATTGGACAGTCTGGTTCACACCGGAGATTCCGGTGGATTGCGGCTTCTGGAAATTTTCCGGCCTTCCTGGGCTGATACTGAAAGCCGAGGACAGCGAGTGTTACTATTCATTCACCGCTGTGTCCATTAAGAATGTAAAGGAGGACATAGACTTGATTACTTCTATCACTGTCAAGAAATTACCACGAGATAAATTCCGTTTGATGGAGAAGAACCGCTTTGATAACCCTATTCAAAATAGTTGGCATAAGAACGGTTACATGATTGGAACCCATCTTGGCATGAAAGGCATTGATGAGTCGTTATATCATACGGTATTTACCCCTGAAAACTACACCTCTCTTCATTACCCGATGGAACGGGAATGAATATGATTGAAAGAAGGTGAATTTGTACGCAAATGATATAGTTGAACTAAATTAACAAATTTTTATTATCATGAAAAGAGTATTGTCAAAGTTACAGATGTCGCAGATCAGAGGCGGTGAAAGATGGGCTTGTTTGGCTGTAAGAAATGTAATACAGACCGAATGTGATGTGATTCTTGAAGGAGATTCAGAAGTTGTAGAAGCCGCAACTGCAGTCGATGCCGCTGACTACATGCACAAGAAGTATGGTGCGAACCAAGTCAACTGTACACGTGCTAATTAACTGATTTCTATGAAACGCTTTTGTCTTGTTGTTTTGACATTGTTAATGATGTCATCATTTGCGGAGGCTCAGAGGTGGCGTAAATTTACACTTGAGGAGGCTCTGACCAAATGGGATGGCAAGTTCTCTTTGTACGAAGGTGTCTATCGTGATCCATACCCAGAGTATGCAATCTGGAATCTCAGCAAGACAAAAAGACTTGACCGCTCCTATCTGCGGGTTGATTACGATGCGGACATCCTCCTCGACTCCCTGTCGGGTAAGAGGGGGATGGATCGTGTCAGGACACTGCTCGGCAAGAACTATATGTTGAGCAACGGCCATTATTATTGGATGGGCTCGATGTGCAACACGGTGCCAGAAGACCAATCAAAGAACTATAGACGACCAGAGGGGTATTATGAACTGATAAACTGGTTCGTTTATCGTAATCTGGCTTCTCGTATGGTATCTAACCTCCATGCCTTGCCGATGTTGCCACATTATGCTATCCAGTATGATGAATCGCAACCTTCGTTCGTTTGGACGATGTCTGCTGACACAATGACAGTGAGCGGCTATCTGTGCCAACGTGCCGACACGGATTATTGTGGCCGCCATTGGACCGTCTGGTTCACATCGGATATCCCTGTGGATTGCGGATTCTGGAAATTCTCCGGCCTTCCGGGGCTGATACTGAAAGCCGAGGACAGCGAGCGTTACTATTCATTTACTGCTGTGTCCATCAAGAACGCCAAGGAGGACATAGATGTGGTGACCTCTATCACAGTCAAGAAATTGTCTAGAGATAAATTCCGTTCGGTTGAAAAGAAACGTTTTGATTGCCCTATTATGAATAGTTGGCATGAACATGATTACATGATTGGTACTCATAATGGTCTTAAAGGTATTCCAGAGGAACTGGGCTACAAAATCTTCACCCCAGAGAATTACACAAGTCCCCATTACCCGATGGAAAGGGAATGAATATGAGCACGCGTGAGTTTGTAATGGTAGTACACACATTTTCAGTTGACAACGGATTTGTTGCCGACAAGCACGCTATCCAGACAGCCTATCGGAAACACCCTACGCAGAACAGCATGCGGTGTGTCAGTGATGTTCTTGATGAAATAGGTGTCAACCATGAGGTTTGTTCTTTGGAGAGTTGCTCCGATGTGGACTTGGATGGCAAGATTTTGTTTGTACCATACGAGCTCAATCCGTTGAGATTTGTTTCCGGGCACTGCATGGACACTTTGACGCTGTATGATGGGAAAGTCAAGACGGATGTGCCTCTAAGGAAGATAGAGACACATCTTCCGCTCTATGTTATTCAGACAGATGGACATGCTTTAGACAAGAAGGCGCGGTGCAATGTGGGATGCTATTTTAGAAACGTAATATGGGATTTGGGAGATAATGGCCTTAAAGCTTTGATGTTCGTGTTTCTTTTAGCGCTGATATTCATTAACCCAATCTCTCTTTCAACGTTCTTGCTACGTCTATGTCTGTTTTGCGGTCTTGCTGTTTCTTCATCCATTGTCTTTAATGAATTTTTCGGGACCGATGACGGTAAAGGATTGTGTGACATTGTCGGGTCGCGTGGATGCCGGACTGTTACAGACAATGCTGATTCCAGTCTGTTCGGACAGATTCCTCTTGGGGATCTGGCATTGACATATTTTCTTGTTGAGTTCATTCTTTCCTTGACGATTCGTGACGCAACTGTCTTTCCTTCTTTCCTCTATATATCTTGCCTGACTTTGCCTATTGTCGCCTATTCGCTAGTTTTCCAGCTCAATAAACGTACGTTCTGTGTCTATTGTCTGTTGGTGGATTTTCTGTTGGCCATGGAATTCTTGCTGCTGCTTATGGCTGCCAGCCTCCCTTGGGACATTAATGTAGGCTATATTCTGTGTTTCACATTTGGTTGCATCTCTGTTTTGTTCATGATTACCATCCTAAGGAACAATTCCTTGGATCGTTATACGTATAAAAAACTCAGACGCAAAGAAGAAATCATTCTTTCCGACCAGGCTCTCTTTATGAATCTTCTTAATTCGGAGCGCAGGCTCGTTTCACGTGAAGAATTAAACTTCCCGACAGTCAACAACGGATTACATGAATATGAACATTGGCTCTTGGTGGCTCTTAACCCATATTGCCCGCACTGTCAGGAACTTGTAAAAGAATTGAGCGCATTGGAGAACGTCCGGATAGATGTCGTTTTCGCGGTGTATGATCAGACTGGGGTCAACGCGGCAAGTTGGATCCTTGAGGAATATGATGCTAACATGGAGGACAGTGATATGCATGCGGTGCTTGATCGATGGTATTCGTCAATGGAAGTGCCGCGAGGATGGAAAGTCAATGCTGAATATGAACGCATGGCGCTTCGGCATAGCAGTTTCGCCAAGGCCAAGCGAATAACAGAGACGCCTTTTATCTGTGTAGATGGCAGACTCCTGCCTGAAATGTACGATTATACGGAATTGCGGTTTCTTTTCTGATGGCGTTTTTGAAGAATATATTTGAGTGACTCAATGAGATTTGTCAGCTATATCCAACACGATTCGATGGACTGCGGCCCTACCTGCCTTAGGATGGTGGCTAGGTTCTATGGCAAGAGTTACAGCCTTCAGAACCTCAGGGACCGATGTCATATCACAAGGGAGGGCGTGTCCCTGCTGGGAATAAGTGACGCTGCTGAATCCATCGGCTTCCGCACGACCGGGGTCAAGGTGACTTGGCGGCAGATGGTCGAGGAAATGCCGTTGCCTTGCATAGTCCACTGGAACCAACGTCATTTTGTCGTAGTCTATGATGTGGTGAAAAAGCGCGGGTCTTACAAAGTTGTGGTGGCCGATCCCGCGTCTGGCCTGCTTGAGTACCGGGCCGAGGATTTCCTGAAATCCTGGCTGGAGTCTGAGGAAAAGACTGAAGGCATAGCCTTGATTATGGAACCAACCCCGAAATTCTACGAAGAAGACGGTGATGAAGAATGCAGGCACTATGGTTTCGGCTACGTGCTCAAATACTTGAGGCCTTACCGCTCCTACATAGTCCAGATTCTTTTGGCGATGCTCACCGCGAGTGTTATAAGCCTTCTGATGCCATTCATCACACAGTCTGTTGTGGACAAGGGAATCGGCACCGGGAGCCTGTCCTTGATTGTTGTGCTGCTCATAGCCCAACTGACTTTGACTTTAGGCGGTCTGGCGAACAATCTAATCCGTAGCTGGCTGATGCTGCACACCACATCGAGGGTGAGCATATCCTTGATCTCTGATTTTCTCTGCAAACTGATGAAACTACCTATAGCCTTCTTTGACAGTAAGATGGTAGGCGACATAATGCAGAGGATTGGAGACTATAACCGCATTCAGACGTTCTTGACTGGTTCATTGCTAAGCATGGTCATCGCGGTAGTTTCCTTCGTTGTCTATGGCTTCATCATGGCTGGTTACAACGCGACAATATTCATCGTCTTTCTGATTGGTGCGTCTTTATACGTGCTTTGGGTCCTGCTTTTTATGAAGAGAAGACGAAAACTAGACTATATGCGCTTCCAGCAAGCCTCCGCAAACCAAAGCAACATTGTCCAACTCATCGGAGGAATGCAGGAGATCAAGCTGAACAACTGTGAGAAGCAGAAAAGGTGGGAATGGGAGGCGATTCAGGCAAGGCTGTTCAAGGTCGGAGTGAAGAGTCTTACCCTAGGACAGGTCCAGGAGATAGGCAGTACATTCATTGACCAGACAAAGAATATTCTTATGTCTTTCATCGCTGCCAAATCGGTGATAGACGGTGGGATGACGTTGGGAATGATGATGGCACTTCAGTACATAATGGGCCAGATCAACGCTCCGATTTCCCAGTTCATCACCTTTGTCCAGTCCGCACAGGACGCGTCAATCTCGCTGGACCGTCTTGGGGAAATCCACGAGATGAAGGACGAGGAGCCGTTGGATGAGGAAAGGATTAAAGACATTCCAGAGGATGCCGACATTGCTTTCCGTGACGTGGTGTTCCAGTATGACGGGCCTCATTCTCCTAAGGTTCTTGATGACGTGTCGCTGACGATTCCGTCAGGGAAGGTGACCGCTATAGTCGGTGCGTCCGGAAGCGGAAAGACCACAATGCTGAAGATGATGCTTGGATTCTATCCTCCAGTTTCGGGCGAGGTCCTGCTTGGAAATGTGCCATTGAAGAACTACAGTGAGAGTCGGTGGAGGGCAAGGTGCGGGACTGTGATGCAGGAAGGCTATATATTCTCAGATACTATCGCTGCCAACATCGCGGTGTCCGAGGAATATCCTAACATGGACAGGGTGCGGTGGGCAGCGGGCATTTCAAACATAAAAAGTTGGATAGAAGGTCTGCCTCTTGGCTACGGCACAAAGATCGGGGCAGACGGTCACGGACTTAGCTCAGGGCAGAAACAGCGCATCTTGATTGCCAGGGCTGCCTACAAGGATGCCCAATACTTGTTTTTTGACGAGGCGACCAACTCTCTTGATGCGAACAACGAGAGAACCATCATGGAAAATCTGGATCGGCTTTTCGCGGACAAGACAGTGGTTGTTGTGGCACATCGCCTGAGTACAGTGAAGAATGCGGACAACATCATTGTCCTAGACAAGGGGAGGATAGCCGAGCAAGGGACTCATTTGCAGCTCACTGTCCTGCGTGGAAAGTATTATGAATTGGTGAAGAACCAGCTTGAGCTTGGAGGTTGACGGTATGGCTGAGAGAAAACGTATAGAAGACTTCCATAGCGAATCCGTTCAGGAGATAATGGGGACCATCCCGTCTTGGATAACGAGGTGGGGAGTCACTGTCATATTCGGAATATTCGTAATCATATTCATAGGTTGCTGCCTGATCCGCTATCCTCAGACGATTGCGTCTCCGATTGTCATCACCTCCTCCAATCCTCCATCGAGGATCGCAGCAAGATTCTCAGGCCTGTTGGACACCGTCACTGTCGCGAATGGCGGGAAGGTGAGAAAAGGGGACCTGATAGCATTGTTAGCGACACCCGCCCGCTATGATGATGTGTTGAAAGTCAGGGCTTTTGTTGATGGTTGCAGCCGTCGTCCCTTAAAAGATGTCCTCTCGGACACGATGTTCAGAAATAGACTTGAATTAGGGGACATCCAGGCATTGTGGACGGAGGCGGCAGCGGTGGCGGACGAGTACGCGCGATACTCTTCCCTTGACCTGGCCGGTCGCCAGACACGGATGACAAATGATAGGATCAGCAAGAACAAGGAGTACTATGAATATCTTGTGGCGCAGCGGGACATCCTGTTGGAAGACATTTCCATCCAGAGGCACATCATGAGCAGCGATTCGATCCTGCTGAGGAAGGAGGCGATCTCTGAATATGAGTTCCAGTCGTCACGGCAGTCCTACCTTTCGAAACTGAACAGCCTGACAGGTTTCGAGTCGTCCATGAAGTCGGCTCAGTTGACTATGCTTCAATTGTCTCAGAGCGTTGATGAGATTGAGCTTCAAAGGCTTGAGGAAGAAAATGATTATTATGTCAGAATCAACCAGTGCCTCCAAAGGATCTCCGCTCAGGTTAATGTCTGGTTTGAAACCTATGCGATAGTCGCTCCAATGGACGGTATCGTGTCGTTGCAGGATTATTGGAGCCGAGGGCAGCACGTGAACGCTGGCGATGTCGTGGCGAGTGTGGTTCCTGACGTCGCAGGTGTGGTCGAGGGGCGGATGAGAGTGTCTTCCACTGGATTCGGCAAGGTGTTCGTGGGCCAGGAGGTGAATGTCAGGCTGAACGGATTTCCGTACATGGAGTTCGGCATTTTGAAGGGATCTGTCAGCCACATTTCCTCCGTGCCCGAAAAGGATTCTAGTGGGGAAGTCTCGTACACTATCGAAGTCTCATTCCCCAAAGGTCTGGTCAGCACTTACGGGAAGACTTTCCCTATGATTCAAGAGATGGACGGAACCGCTGAGATAATCACCGAGGACATGCGCCTCGCTGGTCAGCTGCTGTACCCGATAAAATCGCTGTTTATGAATAGATGAGCTATAAAATCAATAATATATTTAAACTAGTTTTTATATGATTAAACGAATTATTCTTTTTTTGTCATTGTTGTGTGGCATTTCTGCCTTTTCTCTAGCTTCAAGTGATGGTGAACAAATCGAGATTGTGATCACGGATAAAGACACTGTTCCGTCAAGACCAACACACAGGACTCCGTCCAGAATTCCACTGGAATGCTATTATGATTCCGGCATGAATTGCGTTTTGATCAAATTTAAAAGCGCTGTCGGTGAGGTAATGATTGACCTATATAATTCAATGACAGGAGAAAGTGTCAATGTTACGGTTCTGGCCAATGGAACCCAGATTGTTCCTTGTCCAGGGGATGAGGGTTATTGTACGATAACGTTTATCCTTTCAAATGGAAAACAGTATTTCGGAAATTTCCTTTTATGATTGTGAAACAGGCATAAGTTCCGGATGCCATGTGGCATCCGGGCATCTTGCAAATTACTTCAAATCACATTATATTTACGAAATAGAATATTCGTTGTTATGAAGTACTTGCAAGGCTTTATTCTTTTTGTATCTTTTTTGTTCGTTTCTTGTGGCAATCAGGAAATAAAACTTACTTTGTCAGAAGTGGAGAGGTGCATTTGTGAGCATCCAGACAATGCGCTGGAAACACTTCGCGGGATGAATCAAAGTTCACTGAATACGAAAAAACTGCGTGCAAAGTATGCCTTGCTTTATGCCATGGCTTTGGACAAGAACTTCATTGACACCACGGATGTTTCTGTTATTATGCCTGCTGTTGACTATTACAAACGGCACGGCAATCCTGATGAAAAGTTGAAGACACATTTCTATCTCGGACGTATTTATCTGAATGCTCGTAGGTTGGATAAGGCTGCATACGAATATTCATTGGCTGAGTCAGAGGCGGAAAAGACACAAGATCTTGTGCAGAAAGGTCTATTGTTCATGAATTTTAGCTATTTATACAATTGGATTCATAACAATGACAAACAACTTAAATATGCGGAAAAAGGTCTGGCTTGTTACATGGAGGCTGGTGATACGAGTCGCATGAACTTGTCATACGGTGATCTTGCGCGTGCGTATCATGGAAGGCAGGAATGGGATAAGGCTGATTCTTTATACCGTATAGGAATAGAAAAGGCGAAACATGATTCGTTGGTCGTATCCAACCTTTTGGCCAATTACGCCAAAATGAAAATGATTCAAACGGAACCTGATCCTCATGGCGCTATTTCTCTGTTGGAGTCTCTGTCACATGAGTATCACCAATCTCTGTCAATAATTGATTATGGTGTTTATGCATATGCTTCTGACATGGCCGGTGATCACACCACTTGTGACCAAATTGTCGCTCAGCTTGAGAATCTTGATGATAAACATAATATAGATGCTTTGATTTGGTTGTCCAGGATATATAACAGAAGAGGTGAGTATAAGAAAGCATTGGATTATTTGCAATCTGCTAAGGTGTATAATATTGAAGTGTTGGATTCTCTTTTGGCTCTTCCTGTTTCGGAGGGACTTCAGGATTATTATCGGTCCGCTGCTGAGGAGAGTCGTGTCAGAAGTCATAAGATATTGATAATATCGGCTGTGAGTCTTTCCTTTGCTGTTCTACTGTTTATGATATTTTTACTATATCATCGTGTTAGGCTGATGAAAGAACGTGAGAATGATAGACAGATGCTGCACCTTTTAGATGAGGCGAAGAGAGTGTTGGAGCAGGAGAATGCAGAGTTGAAATCCAAATACGATATAAGTGAGGATGAACGGAAAAAGGTGCGTTTATCTTTAGCTTCTGTTTATAAGGAGAAATTTGTCACAATGGGTGAACTCTGTAAGGCTTATTTGGGCTTAAACGGTCGTAGTGATAAGAAAGATCTTATTTATTATCACGTGGAACAGCTTATTTCCGATATTAATGGAGACAATAATCTATTTGACAAATTTGAGTCTCGGATTAACCAAGATCTTAATGGAATCCTTGTCCATATGAAAGAGGACTTGGGAATTGCCGACAAAAAGGATGAACGTTTTATCTGTTATCTTATTGCCGGTTTGGATTCACAGACTATAGCAATGTTGCTTAACCTTTCCGTGTCGAATGTCTATACAAAGAGATCACGCCTGCGTGAACGTATTAGAAAATTGGACTCTCCTTATAAAGAAGATTACTTGTTGATGATTTAACCGAACTTTTTCTTACAGACCTCTTTTTTGTCCTTGACAAAATCCCACTTTTATGGCTCTTCATGGGCGATTTCCCCTAATGAACTCTTACTTGTAAGATTATTGTCTTACAGGAGGTGCTTCTCTTGTGGTGTATTTTGTTGCATGCGTGGCAATTACGCTGTTTCTCATATATGGCGTCATGTAAGATAAAATTTGACCATCATCCTATGATACGAAAGAAAAACGATTTATATTTGTGCAGGTTGACGATGATTGTTTAGAAGATGACTTGAAAATTATAAGTGTGAATTCGCTTAAAATGATATTTGGAAAATAACCACAATGCAAAAAGTGAAATTATGGACGATAATTGGATAAGCGAGAAGGATATCATAACATCTTTAGTGAACTTACGCCAACTCACATTTGAAGTTACTGATGTTTGTAATTTTAAATGTAGGTACTGTGGCTATGGTGACATGTATTATGGATATGATGATAGAAAAGGAGATAACATGCCAATTGAAACTGGTCTTCAAACTATCGATTTTTTAATAAACTTATGGAAGAATAATGTACCATTCTCACATCACCCTTTAACATATATTAGTTTTTATGGAGGGGAACCATTATTGAATATAGATTTTATCAAAGAACTTGTCGCATATATCGAAAAAACTGATGTTAATCGTAAGTTTGTCTTTTCTATGACTACTAACGCTTATTTGTTGGACAAATATATGGATTTTCTTGTAAAGAAGAACTTTCATATTCTGATTAGTTTGGATGGTGATGCTAAGGCTAATAGCTACAGATTGGATAAACTTGGTAAAGGAACGTTTAACGCGGTAACATCTAATATTAAACTATTATGGACAAAATATCCCGACTATTTTGACAGCAATGTTGAGTTCAATTCAGTATTGCATAATAGAAATTCTGTTGAAAGCATAAACTCTTTCATCTATAATACTTTTGGAAAGAAGCCAATTGTCTCTGAACTGAATACTTCGGAAATAGAGATTGATAAGATTGATGAATTTAAGCGAATGTATCAAAATAAGTCAGAAAGCATCAGATGTTCAGAGAATTGCGAAAGAATCTCTGAAGATGTGTTTCTATCTGACCCATTAACATATGAGCTTATGCTATATCTTCATAGACATTGTGATAATGTTTATATGGATTATTGTGATCTTCTCCATGGGCCAAACGAAAAGTTATATTTACCGACAGGAACTTGTATCCCGTTCAGTAAGAAAATGTTTATTACTGTTCATGGAAAAATATTACAATGTGAACGGATAAACCACAAATATGCGTTAGGTAAGGTCTCAGAATCTGGTGTTCATCTTAATTGCACGGAGATAGCTGATTTTTTCAATAAGAAGTTGTCTTCTGTTTCCAGACAGTGCAGAACCTGTGAAAGAAAACTGAGTTGCATGCAATGCGTTTATTATATTGAAGATATAGGAGATAAACCGATTTGTAAAGGATACGCCGATAAGGAACGATTTGCAAGTTATAGTTCGATGTGTATGGAACATCTGTATGCTCATCCATATCTTTATGCTAAACTAATGAATGACATATTTATTGATGGATAGTGATATGGAAATAACGTTAGACTCAAATACATTTTTTTGGATGAATGGTGATACCGCATTATTGTACAATTCGGTATCAGGTCGTGCCAAGACAATTATACTTTCTGATACATTACGTGAAATTCTTGATATATTATCTAGACCTGAATCTTTATATTCCGTAAATGTTATGGGATACGAGGTTGATCCGGACATCGCTTCTTTTGTAAATATGATAGTGAGCGAAAAGTTTGGCACAATATCATGCTCAAATAAACATAAAGTATCAGTCCCGCCGAAAGTTAGGATTATTCATGATGTCGCCAATAATGCGTTCATGAAGTCGATAGATATTGATAATGACCGCAATCTGTCATATTTGAGTTCTTTGACGTTTTTTGTTGGCGGATATAGTAAACACCCAGAGTATTATAAGCAGATACTATATCCTGTAATGACACAAAATGAACTTTCACCTCAGATTATATTTAGGTTTGTCAGAAAGGTTTATGTCCAAACAATTAATGAACTCAACCTTGTCTTCTCAAGTGATACGGAACATATAGAAGATTATGTCAAATTGTTAAGTGAGTTCAAAGGACAGCTAAATCTATACTTCCCATTCGATGTTTCGGTTGATTCCATTCAAACAGTAATAGGTGAGGTCCATAGTGTGAATATTATTTGTGAGATGGAAGAATTATTACATCCATCTCATAGAAAGATAATGGATTATCTATTGACTTTAGGATGTCATATGTCTGCTATTATTCGTAGTCATGAAGAATTAGAATTTTTCTATGACATTCGAAAACAAGTAGGCACAGAGGCAATAGATTTGATTCCAGTTTATGATGATAATGATGGGTTCTTCATGCAGGAGATACTCCTATCAGCTGAGGATGTAAACAATATCAAAATTTCAAAAAGAGAGATATTTATTCACCAGAAAGTTAATCCTAATTTCTTCGGTAAGATTGCTGTTTTCCCAGATTTATCAGTGGTATCAAGTGGTTTTACAAAGCAAAAATGGAGTATTAACGATTCTATATACGACATAATTAAGGATGAACTCTTAAAAGGTGATTCATGGCTGGCTATAAGAAAGAATAGCCCTTGTGACTCTTGTTTACATCAATGGCTTTGCCCGTCTCCTTCTGTTTATGAAAGAGCGATGAATCGTAATAATGCTTGCAATTTTAGATAACCCCTTCGAAGGTATAAAAGTAATGTTTATGAAAACAAACCTCAAATTAACTCAGTTGGAAAGTCAGAGACTTTCTGCTGCCGAAGCATCTGCCGTAAAAGGCGGATATGTTCGAGAGTGCGGTTGTAGCTGTTACTATAGTGACAGTGGTGGATCTTCTATTGAAGCAAATGGTATGGCAAATTACTCAACGGGCTCAAATGGAACTTCCTCTATAAATGGAAGTACGCGTTGGCATAGGCGTACGGAATTTGCTGAGTTGGAAACAGATTTACAACCGTAAATAATGTAGGACATGGATTATGCCTTTACGTAATCCATGTCCTTTGGGTGATAACTTATATGCGGAAAAATAAAGTTATAGCAAGCATGGTGGCTGTGTTGTTTTCAAGTATGTATCTTCCGGCCATTCAAGCGCAGCCGTCACCTTATCATTATGCGCAGCGGTCGTCCTATCCTTTCGGTTGTAGGGATGTGGCGAGCAAGAAAGAGGTCGGGAAGTACCATCTGCTCGTCCAGTACAGATTTATTGTGAATATGTCAGCAGAAGAAGGATCCAAGAAATATACTCCTGATTACGACATTATGAATCTGGAAATAGGAGATTCTTTTTCAAGATATTACAGCTCCTCGGCGGACAAGTGCGATTCGATTGTTTTCAATGCGCGGAATGACAAACGGCGGGGAGATCGCGGAGTCGATGTGTATGGATGGATGAAAGGAGGTAGGCTCGCTTTGTATGAGGACTACTATCAGGACTATCCTGAGAAAGGAAACTGCACTGTCAGAATGGGTATCGGGGCTAATGAATATGAATATACTGATGAAATACCTGTCTTCCAATGGAGATACAACCTTGCTGAAAAACGAGATATTCTTGGATATTCTTGTCTCGGAGCGGAAACCGGTTTCCGCGGTCGCCGCTATAAGGTCTGGTTCACTCCAGACATCCCTTCCAGCAGGGGACCATGGAAGTTTTTCGGTTTGCCTGGATTGATAATGGCAGCCGAGGATGGGGATGGAATATTCAAATGGGAAGCAGAGGGCATCTCCTCGGCTGAGGGAAAGATGTACATATTCGATTCTTCCACCGGACATACTCCTTCCGCCAGCCCGATGGTGGTGAAAAGGGTCTCCAGAAAACAAGCTTTGGAGTTGGAGAAACGAAAATGGAGCGACCCGCAGGGGCCTTATCTTGAGGCGGGGATAATCTCTATTGTTGACCGTATGGAGAACGGACGGATGGTCAGCTATACCGTCACAGCTGAGAACAGGGAGTTGTTCGCCTATCCTCCTTTCCCTCAATTGGAACTCGAATGATCAGAAGATTGTTGTCGTACATAGTCATCAGCTTGTGCTGTTGCGGGCTTTGTGCCCAGACGCGAATTCATGGCGTTGTCTGTGACAAAGAGTCCGGCGAGCCAGAGGTCGGGGTCATGGTCTCTGTGCTCACTGTGGATGAGAGTGCCTTTTTAGGCATCGCGACAACTGATGGCGAAGGAAAGTATGAGATTGTCTTCAGCACGGATCAGGACAGTGTCAGAGTGTCGGTGTCCGGTTTCAACATCAGAAAGGAAACAAGGGTGATCAAAGCATCGGACCAGGAATGCTCTTTCAGAACCGTTTACGACAAACTGGCCATAAAGGAATCTGTCGTGAAGTCTGAACCGATAAAAAGGATGGGTGACACCTTGACCTACTATGTCGGTAATTATCTTGACTCTACCGACAGATCCATCGGAGATGTGTTGAAGAAACTGCCTGGGGTCGCGGTTAGTGAATCCGGGAAGATTTTCTACAATAACAAACCGATCAACAAGTTCTATATCGAAGGATTGGATTTGATGGAAGGACGTTATGGAGTCGCCACGAACAACGTTAGGGCAAGGGATGTTTCAAAAGTTGAGATTCTGGAGAATCACCAGCCTGTCAAATCCCTTAGGAACATAATCAGCTCGAACTCGGCAGCCGTCAATCTTAGGTTGAAGGATTCAGGAAAAGGCAGTGTCATAGCCGCGATTCAGCTTGGCCTTGGTTACTCTCCCGCGATGTGGAACAGTCAAGCCGCGATGATGTATTTCTCCGGAAAGTATCAGTCGCTGAGTACATTCAAATCCAACAATTCCGGAGAAGATATCCTGACCGAGCTGTCTGATCAGTACGAACGGCATCAAGAGTCTTCGGCGATGATATCCATCATCCCACCGGTTCTGGATCTTGACAATGAGCGTTATATGGACAACCGCACATTCGCGCTGTCAGTCAACAATCTGGTCAAGATAGACAGTGTCGGTGAGAGTACTCTCAACGCGAATGTGACCTACTATAATGATTATCAGAAATATTCACACTCTATAGAAATAAATGAATATCTTCCAGGCTCCTCCGTGTGGTCATTGAAGGAAAGGAACTTGGCTCATGACAGGAAAGAAAGAATAGAGATTAACGCCAATTACACCCACAATGGGGAGAAGGCGTATTTCAGGGAGAGAATGATCCTTGGAGTCGGACGTGAGAAAGGGGCCGGTGTTGTGTCTGACACGGTGGGCCATAACCTCCGTGTTAAACCTGATTATCGACTTAAGAATATCCTGAACGTTGTCAGGACAGCGAATAATGGATGGCATTTCTCTTTTCAGTCAGAGACGCAGATGTCAGGAGAAGATCTTGCTTATGAGGTTTATCCTCCGTTGTTCAATTTGGTGTTCATGCATGGAGAACAGGCTGTACAGCGGTTCAATGCCGTGTCGTTGGACACAAAAAATCATTTGTCCGTCTCCAGATTCTTGAATCGGGATATCCGAGTGACAGGTCTTGCCGGAGTGGACTATCAGTATCGTGGTCAGGTCACTTCGTTGGATTTCAACATGACGGGACAGATCCCTGATTCATTGACAAATGATGTGTCCTATAATTATTACCGTCCATATTTCAATGCCAGCTTAACCTATAGTACGGGAAATATCGAGGTGTCAGCCGGAGGTTTGTTTGAAAGTGTCCATCTTGGTATAGACGATCACATTTCAAACACTTTTCAAAAGAAATCAGCAACGTCCTTGAATCCATCTCTTAGAGTGAACTACCGCTTTTCCCCATCTTTCACGTTGATCACTTCATTCACAAGACAAAGAATATTGTCGCCTAGTTCACTATGGTTTGGCAATGGATTGATAATGACAAGTTTCAGGACTATTTCTGGGCAAATGTCAAGAATAGTGGATAGCCACTATACCTCTTTTGACGCGCAGTTACGCTATGCTGATGCGTTGTCTTCCTTATTCGGCTCGTTGGAGTTCTCTCTGTGGAGGAACAAGTCTGATGTCATCTCCGGAATCATTTATGAAGGAGTTGTCAGCAGGATGGATTATAAGAATGCAGATAACCATAACTTGGGCTATAGAGTGGCTGGGCGCATGGAGAAGCGTTTCTCAGTCATCAGCACAACAATCGGTATTCCGTTTGGGTACCACAGAACATTTTCAGACAGTTACCGTAACGGACGAATTTTTCAAACAAGGATTGAAGAGATTCCTTGGGGACTTAAAGTTTCTTCAAGAATCTTACGGTCCATTAATTGCTCTTACAATATGACGGCTTCTATAATCACCGGTAGTTTGAGTGATTCAGAGCAAATACTGCCTCAAATGGTCACTCTCAATCAGAAACTCATAGCTAGATTTTCCCAAAGGCGCCTAGGTATCTCGGTTCTTGGAGAGCATTATTTCAATAAGAGTGAGCTCTATGGAAATAACTCTGCATTCTTTATAGACACTGCATTGAGTCTGAGGCTAAGCAAGTTAGAATTTATTCTAGAATGCCGCAATTTGTTAAATTTTGATACTTATGTCAAACGAGCCTTGACCGGATCCATAGAGATTCAAAACACCGATGCCATCCGCCCCGCCTCCATGATGCTTAAGATCCTATTCAATCTGAGATAACCCTCGTTTTTTTCTTACAACCACCTCTTTTGTCCTTGACAAAACTCCGCTTTTACAGCTCTCCATCTATGATTTTTCCCAATAAAATCCTACTTGTAAGATTCTTGTCTTACAGATGACTTCTGCTGATGATGTATTTTGTTGAATATGTGATGTGATTGCAGCACTTTAAATGTACCGTCCATATCACTTTCAAATGTACCGGGCGTATCAGAATGAAATGTACCGCCTGTAGCGGAATCAAATATGCCCCCAGTTAACCAGTGCCAGCATGGTTGGGGCAGACCCTTTGGAATGGTCGCAAACGGTTT
>DBKH01000054.1 GCA_002297815.1 Bacteroidales bacterium UBA755
GCAGCACCATGAGCGGAGATCTTACCGGAACTGTCTTTTCTGCATTGCCGTAAGTGCCATCCTTGGCGGCCACAAGCATTACCCTCACGCTGCCTACATACATGGGCAGTTTCATCTTGTGAGTGGTCGAACCGCTCTGGAGCGTGAATGGCCCGATAAACTTGACAACCGGGTTGAACCTGTTGTCTTTTTTCGCGCCGACAATCAGATTCTCGTCGCCTCCGATGCTGAACATAGGTGAAAACCTTCCGCTGTAGGCTCCGATGACATCGTCGTAGAGATCCCATGTGCTGACACCGAGCGCCTCTCTTGCATACATGGCATTCCAAGGGTCGGGGGTCTTGAATGCGGTGAGATCAAGAAGCCCCTCGTCCACTACCGCGATCGTGTAGGTCATCGGCTTACCGTTTTTCTCCTTGACCTTTATGGTGAAGTCCTCCTCCGGACGCAGCACATCAGGCATGCTGATTACCGGCTCAAGATGCGAATCCTTGTCGTTGACCATGGCCGGGCGCACGCCGTAAAGTCTTATCGGCAAGTCGTTGCCGGATTTGTCATGAGGCTGGACAAGAGTCACATGGATGTAGAAATTTGGCGCCATGTCCGGGGTCACCTTGAATGAATATGTCACATCATCCTCTCCGGAAGTCTTCACCCAGGTTCTGGACAGGACTTTTCTGGAATTTTCCAGAGAAACCAGTGCCTGTCCCTTTGACGCGGCAGGTATGTACACCGTCACAGTCTCGCCCACATCGTAGGAATCCTTGTCTGTTGAGAATGAAAGCATAGTGAGCGCGTCCGGGTCGGTCTTTGATGATCTTCCTCTGTAGGAAGGCCAGTCGACATATATGATGTCCCCTGAGACATGTCCGCTTTCGGTGTCGGTCACTATCACGAGATAGCGTCCCCAGTCCGGATAGTCCACCCTGAACGGGATGGAAATGTCTTCGCTCCCGGAATTCATTGATCCAGAGGTGACCACATTGGCTGAAGGGCTGTTGACATAGGAATCAAGACTCTCTGAACGGCTTTCCCACCACCAGCTCCATTTCATTTTGTAGATTGAATATCTCAGTTTGTGTCCTTTTACCCTCTTTCCGTTCTTGTCGACCACAGCGACATCTATCCTATAGTCCTTGTCGGTTTCAAGGTATCTGCTGTGACCCGCTTGGGGAATTTTCACTCCGACGTATGATGAATATGGTGAGTACGGAATCGACACAGCGTTGAAGCTGACATCCCCGCCTTGTTCCTCGACCGAGACCACTATGTCCGCCCTCAGCATCCCGGGAGCGCCGGCAGCCTGAGGCATCTCCACATTCAGCCTTGCCTGTCCGTTCTGGTCGAGCCTGGTGTCGATAAGCTCATGTTCGCTGGAAGAAAACTCGGACAACGGGTTTGTGAATGTGTAGCCATCGAATCCCTTGAAGGTCGAGCTCCCTTTCTGAAGTGTCATGCTGACTTTCGCTCTCAGACCGGCGGCAGGCGGGCCTGTAAGCCAACAGGAGGCGATGCCAGCAGGAATCGTACGTCCTCCCTCAATCACATTCTTGCCAAAATCAAGGCTTATTTTCAATCTGTTAGGTTTGATGCTTTCGATTCTCAACGCCTTGTGGAAAGAAGCTCCGCCGATTTTGAAATAGGCATGCCATGTCCCGGTAGGATCATCAGATTTGGTCGGAATGTCGAAAATGTAGAACCCGTTTTTGCCATTGCTGTTGATCTGCTTCGTGTAGAATTGTCCTTCCGGTGTGTAAATCTCCAGAATTGTCGGATGGTTGTCAGGGATCTTGTTCTCCTTGTCTTCCAGAATCAAGGTGACGTGGAGCGTGTCTCCAGGTCTCCATACCCCTCTTTCTCCGTAGATGAAAGCCTTGAGTCCCTTTTCCAAAGTCTTTCCACCGACATCGAACCGGCTCAGGGATTTCTGTTCGCCTTCGGTCACCTTCAGGTAGCTGGTGGCTCCGCCTCTTTTCGCAACCACGACGAACGGCTTTCCTTTAAGGATAATTTCTGCCATCCCGTCAGTACCTGTCTTGGCATAGCCGATCTCTTTCAACTGGTAGCTGTAGACGCATAGTTCGGCGTTGAAAACAGGGTCTGTCGAGAGAATGTCGCTCACACTGACCCAAATCCTGTCTCCGCCTGAGTACTTTGCTATCACTCCGAGATTGGATGTGAGAAGGTTGATGGCCGGGAACCTTTCGTCGTCCATGTAGTAGGTAGGCTTGAGAGGGTTGTCCCTGTCTTTCCAGGTGTAGTTCTCCCAGTCGTAGAAACTGTCATAATAGTCAGGGTAAGGCTTGTCCCACTCCTCGTCATCTTCTTCCGTGATGCCCTCGGACGAGATGTTCACCATCTTGTCCGTAGGAGTCCCGCTCTTGAAGGAATCCCTTTTCCCATAGAGGGAATATTCCTGTTTGAATGACAGTCTTATGCGGTAGATGGCTCCTGGCTCCTGCTTGAACAAGCCTGAGAGGTCAACCGAATAATCCTGCCATTTGTGCAGATTCTTGGAAGGGTCTGAGTCCAGTCGAACGCAACTCTTATAGACAAGGCGTCCGCATCGACGTAAGGAGTTGTCTCCAGAGAGGGTGTTATCTTGTAGGAATGTGAGGACATTCGCTTCGTAGATGTGAATGACGCTGATGTCAACCGCACTGAGATTCACTGCCTTGAACGGAAGAATGAGTTCCTTTGAGTTGGGAAGGACTGTGCCGGAGATCGGAATCTCAACCGCAGGCTTAGGCTCGGTAGCTGAGAATGCTTTTGAATATTCCACCCCAAGTCTTTCTCCGTCATGGCTTTTTACGGTCTCGGAAATCCGGAGAGAGACAGCTCCGTCAGTGGGATTCTCGTAGAATATTTTAGCATGAGCGTTTTCTGTCTGGACATAGTAACGTCCAACCCCTTCCAACTGGAACAGTCCAGAGTTGTCGGCCACATCAGCTAAGGCCTCTGTAAAATAGATGTCGATGAAAGGTTCGTCATCTTCGACCATCTCTGCACTCAGGACTTTGAAGTTACCTGTGGCAGGGATGGTGAGCTCCAACCTTGAGTCAGTCACGAATCCGGTGTCTCTTGGCTTCAACTTGACAGTCAAGAGCCTGTCCTCGGTACCTCTAGGCAGATTGATTATCTCAAAATGAAAATCCTTAGGATTTGTTCCTGCTGTGATGTTTACCTCCGCGCTATGGTCTGTGTAGGCATATTCAAACATCGTCTGGACTTTTTCAAGAGGTAGTTCCTCTGTCAGAGAGATTGTGCCTTCGACACTTGCCATGTCTTTGGATGCTGCGGTTATTGTGATTTCATCCAGTGACAGCACCGCTTCCTTGATTGCGACTAAAAACTTGAAGGTGAATTTTTTAAACTTCTTGTCACCGACTTTTTGGATTTTATCTAATCGAAGTTTTCCGGTGTAGGATTGTCCCGGCTTCAGAGCTCCGCTGCCAGGAATGAACTCTATGGTGTTTTTTGAAATCCATCTTGCATTACCTTTCACTGATGGGGTGAATGTTAATATCCCATCTTTCAGGTCCGCTCCGGGAATGGCGTCTTGGATGTCCGAAGCCAATTCCACTCGGATGGTAGATTTGTCGGAAATGATGCCACCTGTGTAGGCCTTAATAAAGGTGGCAAACTCGGTGCTTTGCCCTTTAGACCTGCCAAAGCGGCTGCATGATGAATATGCTGTTGTCAGCAGAATTGCTGACATTATCATTGCTATAATTCTTATGTGTGATCTCATAACTATACCTATAATATATAAAGTTCAAATTTATAAATTCTTTTTCGTATTCACAAAAGCTATGACGTTCGTAAGGGAGTAATGACAATTTGTCAGTATTCTTTCGATGGCACATCCTTTGATTTTGGGTTTGTGTCTCCGGAGTGAGCCGGAGGTAAGATTAAAAACAATTAAATACTTTATATCATGATTAAACCATTGGCAGATAGAGTCTTGGTTGAGCCTAAAGAGGCTGAGACAAAGACAGCTTCAGGTCTTTATATTCCTGACACAGCAAAGGAAAAACCTCAAGAAGGGAAGGTAATAGCTGTAGGTCCTGGTAAGAAGGATGAACCTATGGAAGTAAAAGTTGGTGATGAGGTTATGTATGGCAAATATGCTGGCACAGAGGTAACTGTTGAAGGCAAGAAATATCTCATTGTGAAGCAGTCAGACATTTTGGCTATTCTGTAATTATTATTAGGAGGAATTCATTATGGCAAAAGAAATAAAATTTGATGTTGATGTCCGCTCTAAGATGAAAGAAGGAGCTGATGCTCTAGCGGATGCTGTAAAGGTCACTCTTGGTCCTAAAGGACGTAATGTTGTGATCGATAAGAAATTTGGTGCGCCTCAGGTAACAAAGGATGGTGTTACTGTTGCAAAAGAGGTAGAACTCGCTGACAGGTATGCCAACATGGGTGCACAGATGGTTAAGGAAGTTGCTTCCAAGACCAACGAGCAGGCTGGTGATGGTACCACGACCGCTACTGTTCTCGCTCAGGCTATTATCAACGTTGGCTTGAAGAACGTAACAGCTGGTGCTAACCCAATGGATTTGAAGAGAGGTATTGACAAAGCAGTTGCTGCCGTTGTCGCTGAACTCAAGAAAAACAGCAAGAAGGTTGGCACTGACTATTCTAAGGTAGAGCAGGTCGGCACTATCTCTGCCAACAATGATGCGGCCATCGGTAAACTCATTGCTGATGCCATGTCTAAAGTCAAGGGTGATGGAGTAATCACTGTTGAGGAGGCCAAGGGCACTGAGACTGAGGTCAAGGTTGTCGAGGGTATGCAGTTCGACAGAGGTTACATCTCTCCTTACTTCATGACTAATTCCGACAAATTGGAGGCTGTTCTGGATGACGCTTCTGTCCTTATCTGCGACAAGAAGATCTCCACAATGAAGGATCTGCTTCCTATCCTTGAGCCTATCGCTCGTGAGGGAAGGTCACTTTTGATCATTGCTGAAGATGTTGATGGTGAAGCTCTTACTACTTTGGTTGTCAACAAACTGCGTGGAACTCTTAAGATTGCTGCTGTCAAGGCTCCTGGTTTCGGAGATCGCCGCAAGGAAATGCTTCAGGACATCGCCACCCTTACCGGTGCCATCGTTGTGTCAGAGGAAAGAGGGTTCACACTTGAGAACACGACTCCAGACATGCTCGGTAAGGCCGAGAAGGTCACCATAACCAAGGACAACACCACTATTGTAGGCGGAGCTGGTGACAAGGATGCCATCGCAGATAGAGTCGCTCAAATCCGCAAGCAGATTGAGAACACAACATCTGACTACGACAAGGAAAAACTTCAGGAAAGACTTGGCAAATTGGCCGGTGGAGTCGCTGTTCTTTACGTAGGTGCGGGCTCAGAGATTGAGATGAAGGAGAAGAAAGACAGGGTTGAGGACGCTCTTAATGCTACTCGTGCTGCCGTTGAGGAAGGTTATCTTCCAGGAGGTGGAGTTTCCTACATCCGTGCTGCTGAGGCTTTGAAGAGCCTTAAGGGAGATAACGAGGACGAGACCACAGGTATCCACATTATTGCACGTGCCATCGAGGAGCCTCTCCGTCAGATTGCTCAGAATGCAGGTGTTGACGGAAGTGTCATCATCCAGAAGATTCGCGAGAATAATGGGGACTTCGGTTACAACGCACGTACGGATGAGTATGTGAATATGCTTGAAGCTGGTGTAATTGATCCTACGAAGGTTGCTCGTGTGGCTCTTGAGAACGCTGCCTCTGTTGCCGGAATGTTCCTTACCACAGAATGTGGCATCGTTGACATCCCTGAGAAAGAGCCTGCTGCTCCAGCTATGCCTGCGGGCGGAATGATGTAATAGAAAACGTTACATTTTAACTACTCATAACAGAAAAACGGGAACCATCATCGGGTGGTCCCCGTTTTTTTGTGCTTACATATTAAAATTGTGACGTTTTTTGCCTATCTTTGGCCTTTGATATAATTTTGCGCTAACGTTTTAGCACTAGATATATAGCCAATGAATATTAATTTATCAAAGAATATGAAAAAAATACTGATTTTGGGGAGCAGCAACACGGACATGACCGTTAAGACTCCAACGTTGCCTGCCCCTGGTGAGACTGTCTTGGGAGGTGTATTTACCATGAGTGCCGGTGGAAAAGGAGCCAATCAGGCTGTCGCTGCAAAGAGGGTTGGTGGAGACGTTTCCTTTATATGCAAGGTTGGAAATGATGTTTTCGGTGACAACTCTATCAAACACTACCAAGATGAAGGGATTGACGTAAGTGGGATTCTGCGCTCGGACAAGCCTTCAGGTGTGGCCTTGATCACAGTTGACAATGCAGCTGAGAACTGCATCGTTGTAGCTTCCGGTGCTAATTTGGATTTTACAGATGAAGACATAAAGGCGTCCGAGGCCGCGCTTAAATCATGCGACATCCTTCTTCTTCAACTTGAAATTCCCGTTCAGACAGTTTTGAAAGCTGCTAAAATCGCCCATGAAGCAGGTGCCATGGTGGTGTTGAATCCGGCTCCTTATGCTGAACTTCCGGAGGAGATATTCAAATACATCTCTCTCTTCATCCCTAACGAGACGGAATTGTCTTCTTTCTCTGGTGTTCCAGTCACAGACAAAGAATCTGCTGCCAAAGCTGCCAATGTCCTTTTTAACAAGGGCGTTGGGAATATGATTGTGACGATGGGTAGCAAGGGTTCACTGATTCTTGACGGTGGGGAACCTTGCTTTGTTCAAGCTAGAAAAGTCAAGGCTGTTGACACCACCGGAGCAGGGGACACCTACTGTGGTTCAATCTGCGTGGCTCTCTCGGAAGGCAAGTCTTTGAAGGAGGCTGCTGAGTTTGCATCCGCTGTGTCTGCTCTATCCGTGACAAAGATGGGCGCCCAAACAGCTATCCCGACTAGGGAGGAAGCGGAGGCTTTTATCGCTGAGTAATAATATTCATTTTAAATAACACTAATTATTATGTTCATCGTAAACAGTTATGGTCTAGCAGTATTTTTCTGCTTCATCATCATGCTTTGCTGGGGCTCGTGGGGCAACACTCAGAAACTAGCAGCCAAAAGTTGGAGGTACGAACTTTTCTATTGGGATTATGTGATTGGAATGGTCGTTTTCTCTTTGCTACTTGCGCTTACTCTTGGAACTTTCGGCCCAGAAGGTCGTCCTTTCTTTAAGGACATCGCTCAAGCTGACTTCTCCGCTATTCTCAGTATCGTCATAGGTGGAGTGATATTCAATCTTTCGAACATCTGCCTTAGCGCTTCTACATCCATTGCTGGTATGTCGGTTGCTTTCCCTGTAGGCTGTGGTTTGGCCCTCGTGCTAGGAGTGATCAATAACCTTCGCGTGGAGATGGCTCAGGGAGCTTTGAAGAGCAATCTTGTCCTTCTTGCTATTGGTGTGGCGTTGGTGGTTGTTGCAGTCGTTTTGAATGGAATCGCCTCTGGCAAGAAAGCAGGCAATGCCCAGATCAGTAAGGCAGATCAGCGAAAAGGCATTATTCTCGCTGTGGTTGCTGGTGTCGTTATGTCTTTCTTCTCTTCATTCGTGATGAAAGCAATGGATCTTAATGACTTCGCCAACATGGCTCCTGGGCGTGTAGGCCCTTACACAGCGATTGTTGTGTTCAGCCTTGCGGTCCTTGTCAGCCACTTTGTATTCGGCCCGATATTCATGAAATGGCCATTCCAGGGCGCTCCTGTCAAAATGAGTGAATATTTTAAAGGCAATGCTAAGACCCATCTAGTAGGCATGCTTGGCGGTTGCATTTGGTGCCTTGGTACGGCCCTTAGTTACATTGCCGCTGGCAAGGCTGGTGCTTCTGTTTCCTACGCTTTAGGTCAGGGGGCACCGATGGTTGCTGCCATTTGGGGTGTCTTTGTTTGGAAAGAGTTCAAAGGCTCTAATAAGGTTGTCTATGGACTGCTTGGGGCTATGTTCTGCTTCTTCATCGTTGGTCTAGGAATGATTGTTGCCGCGGGAATGTAGTTTTTTTTTTACGGCAACTATGAAATGTGGCTCCTGACACGTTCGGGAGCCATTTTTTTTGTTTAATAGCCTAACGCCTCATTTATCGGAGATTTACATCGGTTTAGGGCCGGTTTGAACAGGTGGTTGTTGAAAACTATTATCGAAAAAATGTTAAAAAAAGTTTGGAGGGAAAGAAAAAAGTACTACCTTTGCACCCGCTTTCAAGAATAGGACAACAAATCCACCTCTTGAAAACAACAAAACAAGTTCATTGAAAAGACT
>DBKH01000031.1 GCA_002297815.1 Bacteroidales bacterium UBA755
GCTTGATGAACGTGTTGAACGGGCTGATCTCGTACTGAATGCTTTTTAGCTCAGGACACTTGACTCCAGCGACTTTCACGGTCACTAGGTCAATGTCCTTGATTGAGACCAGACCTGGCTCGAACTCGTTCCACAGTGGGGCAAGATAGTCATACTTCCTCTGAGCCTCTTCGAGGTCCTTTAGAAGACGCTCACTCTTGTCCTTGGCCTTGCGCACCTCAAGCCTCAAGGCACTCTCCTTGTTTTGCAAGGTCGGGAGAGCCTTCTGACGCATCTTGAGCTGCTTCTGCAGGGTGTTAAGCGCTGTCTTGTTGTATTGAAACTTGATAGGCATTACTTACCTTTCCAGTATTTGTCGATCAATGATTGCTTAATTCCGGTCTCGGCCTTGGTGAAGTACTTGCCGAAGAGCTCCCAAGCAGTGTCGAGCATCTCGGTGATTGAGATGTTGACATCGATGGAGAGAAGTCTAGTGGCATATTCCTTCGCATAGTCGAGACAACGGTGGTCGTAGTCGGAGAGGTCGAAACCGTTCTCCAGTTTGGTCTTTGCGTTCTGGGCGTCGGCGTAGAGTCGCACGCCAGCGTTCATCACCTGGCTGTGGTCCTCGCGCGTCTTGACGTTCTGAACTCTCTGCTTGAGCCTGGAGAGGGAACGGAACGGGTCAATGATAATCTTTCCTGAATCAGCGTCAGCGCGGAGGAAGAGCTGTCCCTCGGTGATGTAACCGGTGTTGTCAGGGATAGCGTGGGTGATGTCTCCATCGTTCAGCGTGGTAACAGCGATGATGGTGATGGAACCGTCTGTCGGAAGTTGCACGGCCTTCTCGTAGATCTTAGCGAGATCGGAATAGAGTGAACCCGGCATGGAGTCCTTGGAAGGAATCTGGTCCATACGGTTGGACACAATCGAAAGTGCATCTGCATAAAGGGTCATGTCTGTAAGGAGCACGAGCACCTTCTCGTTCTTGTCAACAGCGAAGTACTCGGCAGCAGCAAGAGCCATGTCTGGAACCAGAAGTCGCTCAACTGGAGGATCTTCGGTGGTGTTGACGAAGCAGATGATCCTGTCAAGGGCTCCAGCGCTTTCGAATGCCTGACGGAAGAATAGGTAGTCATCGTTTGACAGCCCCATACCTCCGAGGATAATCTTATCGACATCGGCTCTCAAGGCCACATCGGCCATAACTTGGTTGTAAGGTTGGTCAGAGTCTGCGAAGAACGGAATCTTCTGTCCTGACACGATGGTGTTGTTGAGGTCGATACCAGCGATACCGGTTGGAATCAACTCAGAAGGCTGACGTCTCTTATAAGGATTCACAGATGGTCCACCGATTTCTCTTTCCTCTCCTTCTACCTCTGGGCCACCATCGATAGGCTTTCCGTAGGCGTTGAAGAAACGTCCGGAGAGCTGCTCGCTTACCTTTAGGGTAGGAGGCTCACCGAGGAATGTGACCTCAGCGTTGGTCGGAATGCCCTCGGTTCCGGAGAACACCTGAAGGGTGACGAGATCACCCTTGGTCTTCACGACCTGGGCAAGCTTGCCGCCAACTACGGCAAGCTCGTCATTGGAAACTCCCTTGGCCTTGAGCGAAACGGTGGCCTTGGTGATGGCTTCCAGTTTTGTGTATATTCTTTGATAAGCTTTATTTGCCATAGTCTTCAATGAGTTTGTTGATCTTATTAGCGTAGTTCTCGAATTCCTCGCTGTGGAACTTGGTGTAGTTCATCTGACGGAGGTCGTTGATGAGTTCCTTGAAGAACTCGCGGCATTTCTCGAAGTCCTCGAAGTCGAAATCTATGTCGCACAAGGCGAGGACAAGATCAAGCATGTACTTCTGGCGGTCCATCGGACAGAGGGCGTCGGTCTCGTCGAATGCGTCCTGTTGGAGGAATACGAAGTCGATAAGCTCTGACTTCCAGAAGCTTACGTGGTATGCCACAGGAACACCGTCATCACCGAGAATGTTGATCTGCTCGTTAGCCTCACGTCCTTTGCGCAGAAGGTTCTTAGCCTTGATCACATTTGCTACCCATCCGTGCTCCACCTGCTCGTCGAGCCATGAGATAATCTCAGGATATTCAAGGTACTTTGAATATGATTCGATTGGGTTGACGGCAGGGTACCTCTTCTGGTCAGCACGGTTCTGCTCCAGTCCGTAGAAGCACCTTGCAGCCTTCTTGGTGGATTCTGTCACAGGCTCCTTGAGGTTTCCTCCGGCAGGGGACACCGTTCCGATGAAGGTGACGGCTCCGGTCTTGCCGTTGTTCAGGACAACCATTCCAGCGCGGGCGTAGAAGTTCGAGATGATGGCCGAGAGGTCAACTGGGAACGCATCGGCTCCAGGGAGCTCTTCCATACGGTTGGACATCTCTCTCAGGGCCTGTGCCCAACGGGAAGTTGAGTCCGCGAGAAGAAGGCACTTCAGACCCATCGCTCTGTAGTATTCACAAATCGTCATCGCTGTGTACACGGATGCCTCACGGGCAGCGACTGGCATGTTCGAGGTGTTGCAGATGATGGTGGTACGCTCCATCAGGTGGCGTCCAGTGTGTGGGTCGATGAGCTCAGGGAACTCAGTGAATATCTCCACGACCTCGTTGGCACGCTCTCCGCAGGCAGCCATCACGATCACATCGGCCTCGCCTTGTTTGGCGATAGCATGCTGGAGTACGGTTTTTCCGCAGCCGAAAGGTCCAGGAATGAATCCGGTACCGCCTTCAGCGATAGGATTGAACGTGTCAATGCAGCGGACTCCAGTCTCCATGATCTTCTGTGGCCTTGGTTTTTCTTTATAGGCCTTGACAGCGACCTTAACCGGCCATTTCTGAGTCATCGTGACGAAATGGTCCTCACCATCTGCACCGGCCAACACAGCGACCACCATGTCGATGTTGTACTTGCCAGCCTCTGCGATTTTCTTCACGGTATATTCCCCTTTGAATGAGAATGGCACCATGATTTTGTGAGGCAGCCAACCTTCCTTCACCTCTCCGAGCCAGTCAGCAGCAATTACTTTGTCTCCTTCTTTGGCGATCGGAGTGAAGTCCCAGAGTTTAGCGTGATCCAGTGGGGCGGTATATTCTCCTCTTTTGAGGAACACACCTTCCATCGTTGTCAGATTGTTCTGGAGACCGTCATAGACGCTGGAAAGAAGGCCAGGGCCGAGGGTCACCTCAAGCATCCTGCCTTCGAACTCCACAGGGTCTCCGTTTTTCAGTCCACGGGTGCTTTCGAACACCTGGACCGAGGCCTTGTCACCGTTCACCTTGATGACCTCGGCCAGGAGGGGAGTACCCGCAAGGGTGATGTAGCAGAGCTCATTCTCCGCCACAGGTCCGTCCACCTGAACCGTCACAAGGTTGGAAACAATTCCTGTTACCTTTCCTTTTGTCTTCATATTCAGTTATTTCAATTTTCTATTTTGTGGGTTCGTAGTTCACGCCCTTGAAAGTGCCTCTGACCTCGTCCACGAG
>DBKH01000080.1 GCA_002297815.1 Bacteroidales bacterium UBA755
TTATTTGGATATTAACTGGAAACTATATGTATGTCGATGAATGTGGCGATCAGAATCTTTCCAATTTCGAGGTAACCTTCCCTATATTCACGTTATGTGGGGTGATTGTTTCTGAAAGTCAGAGAATTGCGCTTGAGGAGAAAGTCAATGAAATGAAACGGCGTTTTTGGGGAACTACAGGAGTAATTCTTCATTCCAGAGACATACGCAAGTGCGAAAAAGCATTCGTAACTCTTTTCGATCTTGAGGTCAAACAGAAATTCTACAATGAAATCAATAGCATACTTGGCGAAGCCGGAGCATATACTGTTGTCACCTGTTCGATTCTAAAAGAGGAATACATCCGCCAGTTCGGACGCTTTAACGATGTTTATGGCCAATCTCTTTCTCTGTTGGTGGAACGAGCCATTTTCTACCTAGACGATTTGAATACAGAAGGTGATGACATTGACCTTCAGATAATAGCAGAAATGCGAGGGAAGAGAGAAGACAAGATTCTTTTGAGCTACTACAATCAGCTGCGCGACAAAGGCACATATTGGGTAACTCCTGAAAGGCTGCAATCTCACGTTAAGAGATTTGACTTTGTCGCCAAAAGAGATAATGTGATAGGGCTTCAGATTGCTGACCTTATTGCATATCCGATTACAAGGCATATTCTCGAACCGGAGATATTGAATCCATCTTTCTATGTTTTGGAAAAGAACATCTATTGCTCTGAGGGAAAGCGTCTGGGGATGAAAGTCATACCTAAGAAATAAAAAAAGAGTTGAGATAAAAATCTGCAACCCTTTCTCAACCGGGGACACCCCAGTCCATTGGATAGACGAACCATCCATTGCAAAGATACAAACTTTTTTTAACTAATAAGCAAGAGTTCGCAAAATAGTTTTTTAAAAAATATACACGCAGATACTCCTGAAGCCGGTAAAAAAAGTGGCAAATGGCGCTCTTTCTAGTGGATACAAACGAACTGGAACAAACAAATGTCAGAAGGAGTGTAATTGTGTTTTCTTACTTCCCTCAAATCTTATTGCAGAACAATCTGAATAGAATCATTGATACATTATTGATAATACCAATGCACCATCCACATCAATGCCTTCTGCCACCATTTGAGAACATTGACTTCTTTCTCGATAATGGTCTCGACAACTTTGGCTTTCTGCTCTTCCCGATACCGCTCTTTGTAGGTCAGATAGATCCCAATCGAATCTACTACCGCCTTCGCTGTGAGCTTGTTGTCTTTCAGAGCCAATGTCTGCTGGACTCTTGCGGATTCTTTGAGCGTGCGAATCTCCTCCAATCGTGCTCGACCAGTGGAATCACACATAATCAAGGCTTGAACGATGGAAGAGTCCGGATGAACTTGAATGACGGTGTCTCTGATGGTTTCGGTGACTACTACCATATGTTCTGTGTTTTCCGTCTTGTGAGGATAAAGTTTCGGGCAGCAGGAAGTCACGGCCAATGCGGACAAGAGTATGATTTTGATTTTCATTGCGCTGAGGTTTAATGATTTGTATTAACTTTGCAATCGAGAACAGATTCAATTATGAAGAACAAGAAACTGCGGATTACGGAAAAGGATTTTCTTCTGGCCAACCGCAGGGCTTCAAGAACAGAGGAAATTGAGAAGTACGGGAAACAGATCTTGATGAGGTCTATCACTCACAAGTCAAAAAAAGTCTATGACCGCAAGCGTCTGAAAAAGGCAGGCATCAACTACAACGATGACCTGCCTTTATTCATTTCTGCCGCTTAATCTGTTCCCTCAGTTGCCTTACCTCGTCTTTCAGTTGTGAGTTCTCTGTGCAGAGCCTATCGACGGATGCCTTCAACTCCTCGTTCTCCTTTCTGACCGCCACAATCTCCGAGTTCACCGCTGTAATGTCCGCAAGCAGTTTCCTATTCTCCGAAGACAACAAATCAATGGACGATTGAAGGTCTTTCAGGAAGTCGTTCCTACGTTTGCGCGAACCGACAATCTAGCCGACAGCTGCCGTAAATAAAGGGATGATATAAGTCCCTATAAATGTGTAATCAGTAACTTTGAATCCCCGAATTATCGCAAAGTTAATTCCCCGTTTTAGAGAGGAGAAAAAAGCATTCATATCTTTGTAAAAGAGAAAAAATACAAACGAATATGAATGCTTACGAACTCGAGAGTCCGGAAAGGAAACTCGTGATGTGGTACAAACTTACATAAAAATCTGCGATTTTTACGCCCGTTGAATAAAAAAACAAGACCACCCACTATCTTTGTTAACAAACGCAGTCGCCTCCCAGCGCTCGGTGCGTGATCATAAGTTTAACGGGGCTCTAGGTCCCAATAATTTTTAAAGTCAATGAGACAAGTGTGTGGTCTTGACGTTCACAAAGATAGTGTGTTCGTTTGTATTCTCAATGAGAGGGGAGTGGTTTTCAGGAAAAGTTCGGTGTCCTTACCCCGGAGCTGGAGCGCATGGTGGGTGTCATTATGGAGCACGGCGTGACGGAGGTGGGGATGGAGAGCACGAGTGTGTACTGGATGCCGGTGTGGAGGGTGATAGACCCATATGTGGAGCAGAAGCTGGTGAACCCGTACTTCATCCGCCAGCTTCCGGGCAAGAAGAGCGACGTGAAGGACGCGGAGTGGATAGCGACCTGCATCCTCAAGGGTCTGGTCCGCGGGAGCTATGTCCCTGAGGACCGCATCCGGCGTCTGCGCCAGTATGACAGGCGCATCTTCGACCTCAACGACGACATCGTGTACAGGCTGACAACGCTAGACACCGCACTCCAGCGGTGCAACATCCGCCTGAGCAACTATGTGTGTCCTCCACGGACAGCAAGAGCTACGGTGACGTGGTCGGGGAGATAGCCGGAGGTGAGACATCCCCGGACGCGCTCCTGAAGCGCATACACGGCAGGATCGTAAACAAGCACGGCGCTGACGTAATACGCTCCGCCCTGACGGGCGTCATCACAGCGGTTGATGTGGATGTCATCAGGCAGCTCCGCGAGGAGATCGAGCTTGCGAGGAGGCACCGCGACGAGTGCCAGAGGAGGATGGACGAACTCTGCGCGGAGTGGTTCCCCGAGCAGTACGAGAACCTTCAGACCATACCAGGGTGAGGGCGAGGTCAGCGACAGCGATTATCGCTGAATTGGGCACAGATATGTCATCGTTTGAAGATGCCGCCCACCTCGTCTCATGGGCAGGACTGAGGCCACGCAACGACGAGAGCGCCGGCAGGATCAAGGCGCGGGGTATCACACACGGGAACAAGTACCTGAGGAAGACGCTGATCGAGTGCGCATGGGGCGCGTCCAAGACAAGGGGAAGCTTTTACTCGCGCTTCTGCTACCACCAGACGGTGGTAAAGAGAAAGAGCAGGATGAAGGTCCAGGTCGCCATCGCCAGGAAGATGCTGTCCGCGATCTGGTTCATACTGCACGACGGGGTCGCCTACCGCGACTTCAAGGGAGATGCCAACGCCACCTAACGGCGGAGACAGCATATACCGCACTCTGTAAGGTCATTACATTTGTGGCGGCTTGACCCCGATTTGCAAACTGGCTGATGCTCTGTGCGGCTTAGGACGCCCGTTTGAGATACCAAGCTCGAAGAGGAAATTTTCATATCTGTCTGACCCACCGCCCGAACACAGCGGGCCGTGCAGTGTGTCCTGACGCAGGCGACTCACCCAACGCACGAACAAAGATAGTGGGTGGTCTTGCTACTTTTAGAGGAAATGTAGCTTTATTATTGAATATGCTTGCTCTCTTCAAAGAATTTTTCGTAACTTTATGAAGGACGTATGTCAGAGAAGACGTACGTCCAACTAAACAGAATTAAAAGTAAGAAGCTGTGAAATAATGAGATTAGTGATTCAGAGAGTGCTGCGGGCTAGCGTAGAGATTGCAGGCCAGACCGTGTCAAAGATCGGCAAGGGGCTTCTGGTGCTTGTCGGAGTCGAGAGTGGGGACACTGAAGAGGACATGCGGTGGCTTGTTGGGAAGACTGCCGGCATGAGGATATTCAATGATGAGAACGGAGTGATGAACAGAAGTGTCACAGACATCGGAGGCGAAATTCTGGCGGTGTCGCAATTCACATTGACGGCCTCCACGAAGAAAGGAAACCGTCCTTCGTACATACGTGCCGCTGGTCACGACCTGGCGATTCCTTTGTACGAAAAATACTGCGAGGAGGTCTCTGATGCGATCGGCAGACCTGTCGGCAGGGGCGTTTTTGGTGCTGACATGCAGGTCTCTCTTGTAAACGACGGACCTGTCACGATAATCATCGACTCCCGGATACGGGAATAGGCACATGTGCGCATGCTGTTGCATCGCTTGCTTTGACTTTACTGGAATCAATAATCAAACACCAAGGATAATCAATTGGACATGAAAAGAATAGCCGCTATTATATTCATGATGGCTCTTGCTTGTGCCGCGATGGAGGCGCAGTCTTATGTCAGGCGTGGGAAAGACGTTTATTCGATGCCATTGTACAATTGGGACGGAAGTTGCCTGCGGGCAGGGGACAGCAAATATTCATCGGTCCTGATTAATTTCGATGGTGAATATATCCGCAGAGGAGACAGCCGCTACGGGGAGATTCTATATAATTGGAACGGGTTGGAGCTGCGTGGCGGACGCAGTAAATATTCAAAGGCACTTTTCAACTGGGACGGAAAATACATCCGCCAAGGCGACAGCAGATATTCCGCGGCCTTGTATAATTCTGATGGCCAATATATTCGCAAAGGAGATGGAAATTACTCGCTGCCGCTGATGAATATCTCAGGGCCTGTACCACCAGCGGTGCTGATCTACATCCTGCTGCTCTAAGCCATTCATGCCTGATTTTCATTGCAAAAAATAGAAATAAATCAGCGCCGCCCATCTAGCCAGAGCAGCGCTGAAAATCTTTGTTACAAGAAGGATTTTTGTCAGAACATGAAGGACAATCCAGCTGAGACATAGCCAGTATCATGGCCACCCTCTACCCAGATGCCTGCTTTCTTGCAGAAATACCATCTAAGACCTGCCGTGGCGATGAAAGACATCTTGGTGTCCATCTTGTTGAATGTCGAACTGGCTTCCTCACCGCTTTCATGGTCGGTGGTGTGCTCACCTATCAGTCCTGCGTCCACCATACCGCGGGCATAGAGTTCGAGACGGTTGCAGAGAGTGAGGTGATAGCTGAGGCCGGCAGCGAGATCAACCCTGTTGCAGAAAGTATCTTGCTGTTTGTCACCATATCCATTATCCAGCATCCAGTTGTAGCTGTAGCGGGAATATTCTCCTCCGATGGTCCAGCCGATACCTCCGAAACGTCCGAAATCAAGGAAGCAGATGTCTGAATATATCATCACAGGAGGCACGACCATCTTGAACGACGACCTTGCCGCATCGTCGGTGGCATGCTTCATGACCTTTGCCCCGTCAGACATCGCCAGGGACGCTCCAACCTGCAGTGTCCTTGCGTATTTCGGGAATACTATCTCTGATTTTGTGCGCTTCCAACCGACATTTTTTTCCGCGTCGGATGCGGTGATTCCATTCTGAACGCCGATCTGTTCCGGTTTCAGCTTGCCATCCGTACGGCGGACCGTTCCGCCATAAGCCGCTTCCCAGGCATGGATGACATCCATAAATGTCTTGTACTCCCCTGCCTTTATCTTAGCGGCAAATTCCGGATAATCATAGATCTTTCCGAAATACGTGTTCAGCATCGATATGTACATCGGAGGCTCAGCTCTGTCGAAGATGCTGTTGCGAGTGTCGGTGCCGACCATGATCGCCATATCTCCCGCTATGCTCAAGTACCATCCGCGCACTGGACTCACGACAGTGATGTTCCGTCCGGTCCTTTCGGACTCGACAGTGAAAAGAGAGTACAGGTCAATACCTTTGCCTCGATACTCCTCACGCACCCATTGGATCTGTGCCTTTCCTCCGAAAGCACCCAATACTTTGACAAGGCGCTTCACATACTTGTCAGTTCCTTCAAGGAGAAGAGAATCCACGTCCTCGTTGATATATCTTGTTCTCTGTCCATCAGGAGTCAGGCTGAACTCGATATTGTCCGGGCGATTGACAAGCGCCGAGCGGAGATAGCCGTCGAGAACTTTCCGTTCGCCCTTGTTGAGCCAGATCCTGACTTTAACATCATCGTCCTTCTCTTGCCGGGCTTTTTTCCCTACGGCAGTCTGGGCTTTTGCCGAGAAGCCTGCGAGCAGCATCATTGCCACTGAAACGCAGGCTATAATATTCCGGAATTTCATCGCTTACTTGGAGTCGACAGAAAAACTAAGCGCGAAATTGCCGCCACTGTAACTGCCGGTGAAGACATAAATGGTTTCACCGACTGTCTTTCGATAGATTTCCGAACCATCGCTCTTGGTGAACCCTGCAGGAACGAACTTGGCGTAGTAGGTTTTCGCCACTGACTCTTCGCATTTGTAGTCGAAGAATGTCACCGTCTTCATGTCACTGCCGAGCTCCTTGTACTGCCAGTTCTCCACCTCACCATCAAACACAGGGAAACCATCAAGGAAAGGATATGCCTTGACAAGTGACGACCAAGTTATGGTGTCCGTCGGGCAGATTACAGGTTCGTTACCGGAGTCATCCTTGCCGCAACCGCATACAAGCATGATTGTGGCTGAAATCAACGCGAAAATAATTTTTTTCATACTATTAATGATTTTTGGCACAAAAATAGTACCCCCCCCTAATTTCCAAATAAATACAGCAATATTTTCTCGGGTGGTGCATACCCAGCATCAAGCCGCTTCAGGGAGTCCTACAGCAATCGTGCGATTTTAGGAATCAAAGTGATGTCGGCCGGAAGCCAATCAACGGAATCGAGTTGGNNACCCCCCCCCCCCATAAATTTCCAAACAAAGTCGGTAATATTTTTCCGGATTTTTTCCACGATTTTTTTCATGGCGCAGCCCCCCAAGCCGCCTCTTAAATCAATGTGATATCTTCGATCTGACTACTAATTAGGTCATTATCCGCTGAATAGTCGCATTTATGTAATGCTCTGACAGCGAAGCCATCATTGAAAAGACGTGGCTTACCTCTCAGATGTGAGGTTTTTGGCACACCCAGAAATTCATTTCGCTGACAAACAGCAGGTTGACGCTCCAGGTGTGATAGTTTGCGCACACCTGGGAAACGGAACGATCGTTACAGGCCGTTCTGCGGGTGCCCCTCATTCTTTGGTGTGAAAACCGGTTCACACATAGAGCGGCTTTTGCCTGATAACAACCAAATTACAGTTCCATGTGAGTAGGCTTGCATATTCTCTGAGCGTCAACCTTGACGAATGCTATGCATATTGCGGCTATATGTGTGATAATATCGGAAAAGGCAACGCTTTGAATATTGTATTCAGAATGGTATCCTAACCATAAGCAAACCTCTCGATGAACCGCGAAGGCTTGTACATATTTAATGCATCGATAGGATATTTGTCAGATTATCATTAAATTCGCAATCGAACAAAACTAAAATGCCAAGTATATTATGGAATCAGGAAAAGGTTATGTTTACATATTGACTAATCCGTCATTCCGTGAGGATTGGGTCAAGATAGGAAAGAGTTCGCGTCCTGTAGATGTCCGCTCGAAAGAACTTGACAACACAGCGGTTCCGCTGCCGTTTGAAGTTTACGCCACTCTTTACACAAGCAAGTACAGCAAGGTTGAGAAGCAGATTCACAAACAGATAGATAGGTTGACAGACTTGAGAATCCGTCAGAACAGGGAGTTTTTCAACATCGCTCCGACTGTCGCTCTTGACATAATGCGTGATATGGCCGATCTTTTAGACGATGCGGAATTGGCCATTTATGTTGATGGCAAGCCTGTCATTTCGCAAAACAAAGAACAGGACAATGCCATCAAAAACGAAGAGGCGGAGAAAAAGAAGCGGACAGCAAGACCTGCATTCAAATTCCACATGGTCGGCATCAACGTAGGAGATACGGTCATATTCGATGAATTGAATATTCCTTTAAAGGTCGCGACAGACGACAAGGTTGAATATGACGGCCGACTTTATAGCTTGTCAGCCTTCACGGGAACGTTCCTTCCTGTTGAAAAGCAAAACACTTCAGGTGCTTATCAAGGCCCGAAATATTTCAGTTTCAATGGAAAGGTTCTTGCGGATCTGCGTAATGAAATCGAGAAAGAGAAATGCGGCGACAATAATCAGACAGCGTGAGTATCAAGGTTCTGATTAATATTTACAGCAATCGTGCGATTTGAGGAATCAAGGTGATGTCGGCCGGAAGCCATTCAACGGAATTGAGTTGATCGACGGAGAGCCAGCGGGCAGCCTCGTGCTCGACAAGATGAAGATTGCCGGAGAGGATCTCGCAGGCGTAGCACTTCATCGAAAGGTGGAAGTCTGGGTAGTCATATTCAATGGTGTCAATCAGTTCCCCTACATTGATCTCTGTCTCCAGTTCCTCGCGGATCTCCCGGCGGAGCGCCTCCTCAGGACTCTCCCCTGCCTCGACCTTACCACCGGGAAATTCCCAACCATCCTTGAATGCTCCGTAGCCACGCTGCGTGGCGAACACTTTCCTGTCTTTGAACATCACCGCAGCGACAACATTAATCGTCTTCATTTTCAACATCTTTAAGAGTTAAACATTTGCTGACGTGATGTAGTCGAACAGATTCTTGTCAACCGGCGTGTCAAGCTTGTACTCGATCTCCACGGCTGTAGCGTCTGTGTTCGGCATCACAAATTCCTTTAGGATCCCGTCAGCGTTGTGTCTTATCCTGCCAAGGTAGTAAAATTCCTTGGATTCCTTGTCATCTTTGTTTTTCCGGATGAACAGAAACATATTCACGCCAAGAGAATCACTGTTCACTGCTGTCTGGACGTCTTTGGACGTCAACGTCCTCTTGCTTTTCGAGATTGCCACAAGCGTTGACTGGTCCAGAAAGTAATCCTCGTATTTCGTCGTGTCGCTGATCTCCTCGCTCTTGTCGTAATTCACGAACACCGGATAAGTTTTGGTGCGCTCGTCAAACTTATAGCCACCAACGTTCAGTGAAACCTCGTTTTTCCGCCAATTAAGAAGCCTGAAGACATCTTCATAAGTGTATTTCTGCCCGATTCTAAACAGGTCCGTGGATTTGTAGTATCTCTCGTACCTGCCACGGGCAAATTTGATGAGATCTTCCAATTCTGACTTGAAATCACTGTTACTCAATGCACTCGAAAAAGATTTCGAGACATGCCACCTCCCGTCAACCTCTTCCAACAGGATGCAGTCCTTGAACCGTTTCCCCGCTGAACCACAATCATAATACTCACCGATCATCAGACTGAGCATATTCTCAACCGCATTCGCTCCACAACGCAAGTCATTGCCAATCATGGCTTCGTTCCAAAGGTCAATAACATTGTCCATCTCGGAGGCATGCATCAGCACTTCCAGCATCAGAATCTCATTCAGCCTTTTCCCGGACGCAAACTTTTGTGAGATGAACTCAAGAATATGATTCTGGCCTTCCGTGAGATTCTCCTCAAGTCCGTCCAAAGCAACCTTAAAGCCGTGATACGAGCAAATCTGTCGTTTCATGTAGTCCGGAACGTTGTCCATGTACGACAATATCCGCAAAGGATCCATCTCGTCATATTTGTCGAAATCAGTAAGCCTTGGCCGCATGCCCAATTTCCGCTTCAGAGTCAGGTACCCCTCGATTATGTTTTGTCGAGTGTTGATGCGCGCACTGTCAATTGATTGAAATATACGCTTTCTGGTGACGGCATCGAAATAGATGGTCGAAGCACCGTTGATGACATTGTTTCCTTCGATAAGATAACGCCGTATGTTGTCTTTGTTGCCGGTCCTGTCGCCCGACAACGCGATCGGAATAAGGTAATTCTTGTTGTAATTGGCTATGAAATCAAGCACGACGACATATTCCTTATCCGCTGCTTTCCTCAAGCCTCGTCCAAGTTGCTGCACGAATATGATAGCGGACTGCGTTGGCCGGAGCATTATGATCTGGTTGATTTCTGGAATATCAACGCCTTCGTTGAAGATGTCAACTGTGAATATGTAATCCAAAATTTCATCCGTTCCACTGGAATCAGCCGCAAGCCTCTCCACAGCTAACTGACGCGCAGCTGCATTGTCCTTTCCCGACAGCGCAAGAGTCCGATAATTCCTTCCGGCCCCTCTCTTTTCTATGCCATTGAATATTTCCGATAGCCTTTGAGCCTCTTCTACTGTGCTGCAGAAAACCAGGCCCTTGACCCGTTCTCCGCTATATCCGTAATATTCAGCGACATCTATGATGTTTTTTACCCGTTCGGTAGAAGTCAGATCTTTGAAATCGTCCACATCAACCTGGGCTCCGTTGACTTTAAGATCCTGGATCCCAAAATAGTGGAAAGGGCAAAGCAGGTCATTTTCAAGCGCGGTCTGAAGCCTGATGTCACATGCGATGTTATGGTCGAAAAGCTCATAGACATCGAATCCATCGGTTCTGTCCGGAGAAGCAGACATTCCGAGCAGGAAGTCCGGCTTGAAATATTCAATGATCTTTTGGTAGCTTTCAGCCCCGGAACGGTGGCACTCATCGAGTATGATGATGGAAAAATCGTCAGGCTTGAAATTTTGATTCCGGAAACCGTCTTTCGCCATCATATTCATTGTGGCGAAAAGGATGTTCGCTGATTTGATTTTTGAGAGGTCCTGGCAGTTACCTGAAAGTTGGGCAGTCGCGAAAGAATCCCCAAGCACCCTTCTGAAACTTTTCTCCGCTTGTGAGTTGATCATTTCGCGATGCGAAAGGAACAGCACCTTCTTTTTGTGAATCAACTCATTGGCGAACACGCCTCTCACCGCGAACGCGGATGCGTAGGTCTTGCCCGTTCCGGTCGCGGAGACCAGAAGCGCCCTGCTCTCGCCCGCCCCTATCAGCCGTTCGATCTCCGTCATGAAGCCTTTCTGCATCGTGTTCGGTGAGATGACTTTTGAATATGACAGGTCCAGCGAGGTGACAATCTTGGTCAGCGCGGCCTTTTGAGACTTCGCTTCCTGATACTGCCTTGCATATTCATCTCTGCATGAATTGTAGTCCACCGAACTTTCCCACACACAGTTGAACTCCGCCTCGATGTCCTTGGCATATTGGCCGTCGGAGGTGGAGACCACCCTCGTGTTCCACTCGAAGTTCCTTGTGATCGCATTTTGCGTAAGGTTTGAGCTGCCGACTATGATTCTTATGTCGTTGCCGTTGTGGAAAAGGTAGCCTTTTGTGTGGAAGCCCACTCCTGACGTACGGAACATCCTCACCTCTAGATTATTGAGTCCAGCCAATGCATCAAGCGCCGCCGGCTCGCTGAAAAGAAGGTAGTCGGTGGTAAGGATTCTGCCGGGGACATTTTTTGCCTCCATTTCTTTCAGCACCCCTTTAAGATGCGCGATGCCGCCCCCTGTGATGAACGCCACTGACATGAACATCGAAGAACACTCCCGCAACTCGTTCTCCAACTGCGTGAGCACCTTGTTGCCCCGATAATTGGAAATGAACTGCGGTGTGAAAGCCGGTTCCGCCTCCACCGACGAATCAATGAACGCCCGCCTGTACCCATCAACAAGTTTTGAATATGACGTCTCAGACATTGGGTTTTATGATTTGTGGGTGAATAATGGGTCGATAAATGTCAGCTGTTTCTTTGGCATATACTCTTTGCTCACTCCAAATTGTAAAGATATATGTTTCCTATAAATAATACAAATTATTTTTGCTAAGAAGCTAAGAAGCTTACTTATGATCATCTTCACGAACTTCTAGGTTGTCTAACGATTCTGTTTTCGGGACAATCCTCAGGGCCGCACATATTCGACCTATTTGCTGGTGCCGGTGGCCTTTCTGAAGGCTTCATCAAGGCTGGCTATACACCTATAGCCCATGTTGAAATGAAGCTGGACGCTTGTAATACTCTCAAAACCAGAGCATCTTTTCATTACCTTGAAGAAATAAACAGACTTGATATATACGAAGATTATCTTCGCAATAAGCGTGAAGGTACTGATGGTAGCGCATTATGGAATCAAGTGCCACCAGAGGTTACCGAAAAAGTAATACAAGCAGCGATAGGTGAGGATACTATGCCAGAACTATTACGACGCATTGATGAACTAGATGGCGGAAATGGTGTTGATCTCATTATTGGCGGGCCTCCGTGTCAGGCCTACTCAGTAGCAGGCAGGGCAAGACTAGGAGAAAAAGTTAAGGAAGACCCAAGGAATTTTCTGTACTTGTACTATATTCAATTTATTGAACATTTTCGCCCTAAAATGTTCATTTTCGAAAACGTGGTGGGCATCCAGACTGCCCGCGAAGGAGAGCCGTTCAGGGATTTGCAAGAAAGAGTACGAGAACTTGGTTATGAATTAGAGGCCAGAGAACAATTGGCATCTAATTTCGGAGTTCTTCAACATCGCCGAAGAATGATAATTGTCGGCTGGCGTAACTCTATTGAAAATGGGAATCACACTAACTATCATTATCCAGATCTAATTCCCCACCCAACTAAATACCAAATTCGGAAAGACCTTTTTTCAGACCTTCCTGCCAGAGTTTCTGGCCAAGGAAAATTGTGTGAGGCAGTAGAATATACAAGGCCGGACTCTGAAATGGAATATCTTGTTAATTCCGGAATCAGAAGCAAACTCGGATTCACTACTCAGCACGTAGCTCGTCGCAACAATGAAAATGACAGGGAAATTTATACCATTGCGATTAATAAATGGCGCAAGGGAGAACGACTCAACTATGCGACACTACCTGAGAGACTTCAGCATCACAAAAACAAGAGATCTTTCCTCAATCGTTTCAGTGTGGTTGATCCCAACGGTTGCTGCCATACCGTTGTGGCTCATATAGCAATGGATGGTCATTACTATATCTATCCTTCCGAAAATCCAACTATAGAAAATGCCAGATCCATTACTGTAAGAGAAGCAGCCAGAATTCAATCTTTTCCTGATGATTACTATTTCGAAGGAAGCAGAACATCAGCCTTTATGCAAATTGGAAATGCTGTTCCTGTTATGATGGCATACAATATTGCAGAAGCATTGCTTCCGCAACTTGACAAAGAATAGATTATGGATTATACCGTTTTGCAAAAAGCATCTGCGGAGCCGAGAGCTTCATCGATGATAGAAACATTCAGAGCGATTGGTTATAGTCTTGAAACTGCAATCGCAGACATAATCGACAACTCTATTTCCGCTGATGCGAAGAACATCAGGATAGATAGGCATTGGAATGGAGGAAAGTCTGTCATTACAATTAAGGATGATGGCAAGGGGATGACTGGTGAGGAAGTTATTCAAGCAATGCGTCCAGGCTCACAGAATCCACTCGTTTCTAGATCTGAAAAAGACCTAGGCCGATTTGGCCTTGGCCTCAAAACAGCCTCTTTCTCGCAGTGTCGCAAGTTGACAGTTCTCAGCAAAAAGGCAGATTATGCTCCTATATATTGGACATGGGATTTGGATTATGTCGCGGAAAATAATAAGTGGGAACTGATTAGTTGGATTCCAAATGGTTATGAGCACGAATTGGATGATGTCAAGTCTGGGACTGTTATCATCTGGTCAGACCTTGACAGGGTTATCAATCCTAGAACCTTAGAAACCAATGAAAATGCTAAAATCAAGTTTTCCAATATGATGGACCGTGTAAAAAGTCACATTGCAATGACATTTCATAGGTTCATTGAAGAGAAGACACTTGCGTTGTATTGGAGTTCACATATAATTGAACCGTGGAATCCTTTCTGCATAACAGAGAGCAAGATACAAGCACTGCCGTTGGAAAGTTTGTGTGGAGGTGGTACTGTCAAGGGATATGTTCTTCCACATCAAAACAATTTCTCTTCAGAAGCGGCGTACAAAAGATCAGAAGGAATGGATGGCTGGTCAGGTCATCAGGGCTTTTATGTGTACCGTGGAAAACGCTTGCTTCTGGCTGGCGATTGGCTTGGGTTGTTCCGTAAAGAAGAACATTACAAACTTGTTCGAATTCAGGTTGACCTTCCGAATACGCTAGATTCTGAATGGCAGATAGACATTAAGAAGTCAAGAGCGTTTCCTCCGGCATCGTGCCGGGAGCAACTTGAAGCGTATGCCAAAGTGATTAGAGGAATGGGAGCAGAGGTTTACCGTCACAGAGGTAAGATTCTGAAACATAGGGCTGGTATATCTTTTCAGCCACTTTGGCTTGAGAAGAAGAAGGACAATAAGTGGTCTTTCGTTGTCAATCGTAAAAACGCCATTGTGACTACGGCAAAAGAGTTGGCTAAAACCAAACCAGACCAAGCAATTGAGATATTGCTTCGATATATTGAGGAAGCTATTCCTACACCTTCAATTTTCATCAAGGAAGTTGAGGAAAATGAAACACCAAAAGAACCGTTCTCGGATATCAATGAGGAGTTGATTAAGACTATGATAATTCCGATTTTCAAAAACAAAATTGAGGAAGGATATTCAGTTGAAGAAGCAAAGAAATATCTTGGCGGAATAGAACCATTCAATCGCTTTGAATCACTAATAGAAACACTTGGATAAATATGGATGATACTTTACAGACTGCTTACAATGTAGCTGTTGCCATGATTGGACACAAAGACGTTATTCATGACGAAGAAATCGACAAAACAATTGACAGCATTTCGCGTCTTTATCCTAAGATTGATAGACGGGCTCTCAAGAATGAATTATTGGCAAACTACACAACAACAGTTGATGTTCATCAGATTCTTGACGGGAAAGCTAGGCGAAAACCTTGGCTTAAACAATTCCGTGCAGATAAAGAGTCTAACTGGTCTTTCTGGAAAAGGTATGTACGATACCTGAAAGAAACCAAAAGTTTCCCACAGGCATCCGTTGACCAAATTGACCATCTCACGGAAGATATCCTTGACCGTTTGTTCAATCCTCAATTGAAAAATATTGAGATTAACAAAAAGGGTATGGTCGTTGGACAGGTACAATCCGGAAAAACAGCCAACTACATAGGTCTTATCTGCAAAGCAGCTGATGCAGGATTTAATTTCATAATTGTCCTTGCTGGTATCCACAATAACCTACGGAGTCAAACTCAGACACGTTTGGATGAGGGATTTCTCGGATTTGATACAATGTTCGGGCGCAGAGCCGAAGCCAATAAATCCACAAAAATAGGTGTCGGCCTTATTCATGGTTTCGAAGATGCTGTTGCAAATTCCATTACTACTAGTGCCGAGAAGGGAGACTTTACAAGAAGAGGAGCTGATTCACTCGGAATCAACTTCGAGACTCCGACACCGATACTGCTAGTGATCAAAAAAAATGTTTCAGTACTCAATCGCGTTATTGCATGGTTGCAGACTGTGAGTCCGGATAGGAAAATCGATTCCAAAGCTCTGCTAATGGTGGATGACGAGGCTGACAATGCATCAATCAACACGAACAAAAAAGAGGACGACCCGACAAAAATCAATGATGGAATCAGACAGATTCTTAGTAAATTTTCACGTTCTGCCTATGTCGGATATACTGCAACCCCTTTCGCAAATATTTTCATTCCTCTACAAGCGGATGACTTGTTTCCTAGGGATTTCATCATAAACATCCCGGCACCCAACAATTATATTGGTCCCGAAAAGGTCTTTGGAACTTCAATAATTCCGGATGACCAAAACGATGACCTGCTTCCGATAGTCAACACGATTGATGACTATGAACAGTTTGTACCTTCTGGACACAAAAAAGATGCTCAAAAGCCTACACTTGAAGATATTCCTAACTCTCTCAAGATAGCAATTAAATGCTTTATCCTGACTTGTGCGATACGCATTGCACGAGGACAAGAGAAAAGGCACAATTCGATGCTGATCCATGTCACACGTTTCCAGATCTGGCAAAATGCTATTAAAGACTTGGTTGAGAAATTGTTCAAGTACTACAAAAGCGAAATTGAGGCAGATGATCCGGGCATAATCGAGGAGTTAAGGCTGGCTTTTGAGGAAGACAGTGAAAATTACAAATCCTACTGTACAGTTTCTGATGAGATTCTGAAATCATCTTTCAAGGATATTGATCCAAAAATCCGCAAACATACTTGGAAAGAAATCAAGCCTCTTTTGTTCAAGGCAGCAGAAAAGATTGAGGTCAAAACAATAAACGGGAGTTCAGCGGACTCTCTCACTTATTATGATAACGAGGAAGACGGAATTTCTGTCATTGCAATCGGAGGGGACAAACTCTCGCGTGGTTTGACACTTGAGGGGCTGTCTGTCAGTTATTTCCTGCGTGCATCCAAGATGTATGACACCTTAATGCAGATGGGACGCTGGTTTGGGTACCGACCTGGCTATGTTGATCTTTGCCGTCTTTTTACAAGCCCGGAACTTAATGACTGGTTCCGCCATATCACTCTTGCAAGTGAGGAACTGCGAGCTGAGTTCAACTACTTGTTTGAATCCGGTGGCACTCCTGACAGTTACGCTCTGAAGGTACGCACTCACCCTGGATGTCTTCAGATAACCTCATTGTCAAAGCGCCGTTATACCAAAGACATTCAGGTATCATGGTCCGGCAGGCTTGTTGAAACCTATCAGCTTCCACTGGACAAAGAGGTTTGTAAGTCCAATCTTTATGCAACTGACAATTTCATCAGCAAGTTAGGAGAAGCAGATCATCCTACGGGACATAAAGAATGTTTCCTGTGGCGCGATGTATCCCCAGACGACATCTGTGATTATTTGGGCAAGTTCAAGGTAGGAAAGAATCTTGTCAAAGTCAATCTTGACTATATCTGTGACTATATCAGAAATCTCAATCATTATGAAGAATTGACTTCTTGGAGTGTGGCACTGATGTCTAAGGTCAATTCAAAGGATGGCGCCGAATATGAATTTAGCAATGGCATCAAGGTGTATAGTTTCTGGCGTTCATGCGCCCATGAGACTTCAAAGGATGAGTATTTCATCCGTAAAAACCATATTGTCGGAAACCAGCAGGATGAATTTATCGATATAGATAAGGATGACTTGGAAGCAGCACTAGCTGAAACTAGGATAATCAAAAAAGAGATAGGCAAAGACTGGAAACAGAACTACCCTGCTCCTGAGATTGTTAGGAGCAAATACAGAAAACAGAAGAACCCTTTGCTTATGATTTATCCTCTGGATGCAGCAGGTGGCAGTGTGAAAAACAAGCATACTGATGATCCTATCATAGGCTTGGTTATGGCTTTCCCAAGCACCAGCAGGAAAGATGGCGCTGTTTCTTATACAGTTAATCAAATTCCAGAATATGCCGAAGACGAGAGCAATTTCGACAAGGAAAACGACAATACTTATGAATACCAATAATCACATTCTGGAGCTCTGGGGCATAATGGAATCCCAGAATCAGGAAGGGCTTGTGAAGAGGCTCTATGATAGCTCCTGTCTATACCATATCTATGCCACATATACAAGAGATACAAGCGGAGATCGATTTTACGGAATTGGTTTCACATTCAATAAGAACATCCGGATCGATATTGCGACATTCGACAACCTGAAGGAAATGCGCGTATCACTTTATGATGACCTAAGCAATGTGGACAGCAAATTGTTAATAATTGAATTGCTTACGCCATCCCGGCGGGAAACATTTTCAGCTTTGTGTGAGAATCTAATAGCTGCGGTTAAAGAATCTTCTTCGGAAAAAGCTCTCGTTCAATCGGTTGTCAACCAGTTGGAAAAATGGCGAAATCTTTTTGATAGGGCTAAGGTTGGTGGGTTGTTCCTTGAGCAGCAGCTGGGATTGTATGGGGAACTCTCCTTCTTATATAAGTTCTTGTCTAGGAATATATTCCAATATTCCAAAGTGCTGGAATATTGGGTCGGGATGGACTCCGCGCTGCGGGATTTCCAAGGAACAGAATGGGCCGTTGAAGCAAAAGCCACAGCAACAAACAATCCTCAGAAAGTAACAATCAATGGCGAAAGGCAATTGGATGAGACACTTCTAACCAAGCTTTACCTCTATCATTGTTCAGTTGAAGTTTCAAAATTCAATGGTGAAACGCTTCCGGAAAAAGTGGAGAAAATCAGAGGCAAGTTGCAAGATGACAGTCCGGCATTGTCTGCTTTCAACGAAAAACTACTTTCTGCTGGTTACTTTGACGAACAATCCGATTTGTATGCAAACCGCTGTTATAAAATCCGGGATGAGCATTATTACAGAGTCTGTGGAGATTTCCCGCGCGTAAAGGAAGAAGAGCTTCGTAAAGGCGTTTGCGAGGTCAAATATTCGATTGTACTTTCAATGTTCAGTGACTACAGTATACCGGAAAACAAACTATTTAATGACATAAAAAGCAATGAATGACATAGAGAAATACTACCAATCTCTCTCTCAGGAGGTCGTTGTCAGACAGCTAGCAAATGAGGATGGCGATACTCAAGAACAGGCTTTTACTCGATTATTCCTCGACCTTCTTTCAGATGCTGGGGAAACGGAAAACACATCTGTCGCCTTTGATGAAAAGGATTTCGGCACCAGAAAACAGCACAAGATAAACGGTTATGCCATATCAGACAATTATGAGACAGTTGATCTATTTATCACACTATATCAGCCTAGTTGGAAAATCACAACCATACCTAAAGCAGATGTAGACCAAGCAACGACTAGAATTACAAACTTCTTCCGCAAAGCTGTCTACAATAACTACGAAAATGATGTTGCAGAATCCTCGCCGATCTTTGAGTTCGCGCATACTCTAGGCTCGTTTCAAGAACTTCGTGACAGCCTTATACGTGTCAATGTATTTATCTTGACAAACGGCGAATACAAAGGTGAAATCCCAGCTTCAACAGAACTCGGCGGTTATAAGATTTATTACCGTGTCCTTGACATCAACTATATGTATAGAATTTCTGAAGAATCAAGGGTGCCGATTGAGATAGATTTTGTTGAGGATAAATTCAGAATTCCTTGTCTGGCAGCAAGCTCTGAAAATAATGATTATGAGGCATATGTCGCAATCCTTCCTGGTGAATGTTTGTATAATCTTTATGAACGTTACGGAGCGAGACTGCTAGAACAGAATGTCCGTTCATTTCTGCAGTTTACAGGCAAAATCAACAAAGGTATCCGCGACACCATCAAAATGGAACCTCACATGTTCTTTGCGTACAATAATGGTATTGCTGCAACGGCTGATCATATTGATTTGGATGAAACCGGACGGTACATAACAAAGATCAATAATCTACAAATTGTGAATGGTGGGCAAACAACAGCATCCATCTACCACACCCACAAGAAAGACCGTGCTGACATTTCAAACATTTATGTGCAGATTAAGATCTCAGTAATAAAGAAACAAGACCAATTCAGTGAAATTGTATCGCGCATATCCAAATATGCCAATACACAAAATAAGGTTAATGACGCAGATTTTACTGCCAATAATCCTTATCTTGTTGAATTTGAGAAGATGTCTCGTATGATTCTTACACCATTGTCTTCTGCGAGTCCTTTACAAACGACTTGGTTTTTCGAGAGAGCCAGAGGACAATATAAGAGTTTGCGACAGAAGGATGGGTTCACGAAATCGCGTCAAAAAGCATTCGATCAAAAATTTCCAAGCCGCCAAGTAATCACGAAAGTTGAGTTGGCAAAGTATATCAACGCTTACAGCGAAGTGTATGATGGTAAAAAGCTCGTTATCGGCCCTCATATCGTAGTCAGGGGAAACGAAAAGAATTTCGCTCGATTTATAAACAACAATCTTCCCGATAGTGTCAAGAAGATAAACAATATTTATTTTGAGGATGCTATTGCTAAAGCGATTCTGTTCAGGACTGCTGATAAACGTTATGGCACAAAAGCCAATGACTATAACATAGGAGAACTCAAACAAGTTGTCGTTCCTTATACAATTGCCTTGTTGACACACATAACCAAAGGCAGAATTGATTTATACAAGATCTGGAAGAACCAACAACTTTCCCTTGCTCTGTCTGACTTTATTTATGATATGATGATACAGGTCAATGAATTCATATTGAAAGAGTCACCCAGTACATATTATACAGAATGGGCAAAAAAAGAAGAATGTTGGGGGAAAATCAAAGACTATAGTTTTGGCTATGACCTGAGTAAAATAGAGTCTGATATGATTGACCTTGCTAATCCTCCAGTCAGAAAAATTATTTCAGACACGGAGTCAAAGACTAGTACGTATGAATATGAGATGGGCATAATACGTTCAATCCCCGTTTCTTTATGGAACAAAATAGCAGAATGGGGACAGTTATCAGGAGTACTTGCGATTACATTTCAAAGTGCTGCCCGTGACATTGCACACAAGTTGAAATATAATCACTTGATAACAGAACCTGACCGTCGTAGGGCAATGGCAATTTATGAAATAGTCTGCAAACATAACATTGAATTACTTGACGAGGCTGACGAACTTTCCGAAAAAGACAAGACTGATACCATTTTAAACTCTCTTGTGAAAAAGTCAGACAATAGTGCCCATAAAGGAGATATAACCATTGAACTAATATCAGAAATGGTTGAATGGGATCGTCACAAACGTATTCTAGAAGATTGGAAATGGAGAGTGATGGACGATGTCGTCAAAGGAAAGAAGGCACTCACAGATCGCTATAGGTACACGTTCTATCTGAATCTAGAACTTCTCAGAAAGATGGGGTTCCCTAAATAATATCTCTGAACGTTCAGTTGGTATAGGAAACGGGGCTCAGGTGTACCAAATCTCACATAATTGCCTTTGGCATAGGGAAGAAGTTTCTGAGGTACGGAATCAACTCACTCGTGAGGTTTCTTCCGGGCGAGGTCAAAAACCGCCGGGGAGATGTGGCAGTAGCCACCGGGATTCTTGTCGAGGTAGTTCTGGTGATACTCTTCGGCTTTGTAGAAACAACGGAGGGGCTGAACCTCGACAGCTGATTTCTTGCCGGACTGGTTCTCGAAAGAAGCAAGCCCCTTTTCTATGACATTCCGGTCATCAGCGTTTTCATAGTAGACACCTGTGCGGTACCTCGTGCCTTCGTCCTCACCTTGTTTGTTCAGGCTGAACGGGTCTATCATCTTCAGGAACAACCTCACGAGCTCATACAGAGACACTTTCTCAGGATCATAGCGAACATGGACGCATTCTGCATGGCCGGTCTCATCGGTATAGACCTGTTTGTAAGTCGGATTGATTTCCCATCCGTTCGCGAAGCCGACTTCAGTGAAAACGACTCCGTTCACAAGTTTGAAGAATTTCTGCGCTCCCCAAAAGCAGCCGGCGGCGAACCAGATATCCCTCTCATTCCCATATAGCAAGGAAGCCACCTCTTCAAGATACTTTCTGTCAATCTCATCGAATGTGTTCACTTCCCTGCTGTCGATGTCCAGAACAGCCGCTATCCGGCCACGTTTCCGGCATGGCACAACGATCTCGCTTCGGCTTTCGCTTGAGCAGGCGATGTGGCCCGGAAATAGTTCGACGTCAGGGACGATGACTGTTCGTTCTTCGTTCCATGATGTGCCGCACACTCCCCTGCCCTTGGTGATGCGCATGCAGGCCACCGGCCCTTGGAACGGGCCGAGTACCAATTCCTCCGATGATGCCACACGATAAAACCCGGTCCACCAGGATCCGAACTCACTATGAAGTACCGCTGCCATATTCGACATTCTTGCGACTTCGTCAGTCTCCCCGGCAAGCAGAGCCCGAAGCCGAGGCAGAATCGCAAGATATTTCTCTTCCTTTGTCATATTCGTTAAATTTTCATGGTAAAGATAATGTTTTTGGTTAGAAATGCGGCATTCTGATAAACTTGGTTCAGCAGAAAACTGTAAAACAGATTGTATTTCTGATCAGAAAGCTTATATTTGTCATGATCAAACAAGTTGGCCGCAATATGTTTTTGGCAAACTACATCATAGTCGGAATTGTAATTTTTGTGCTCGTCACATTCTCCATACTTATCCTCTGCGGCAAGGGTGACAGCCTCATTGCAGGCTACAACACCGCAAGCGAAGAGGAAAAGGCCGAATATGACATAACGAGGCTTAGAAAAGTCACAGGCTACGGGCAGTTGGCCATCTGTTTGCCTACAGGGTTGATACCGATGGCGGAGACAAGTTTTACTTTGTTTTGGGTCTCTTTGGTACTCTTGATTGGAATCACTGCCGTAATCGTCATTTTGTCGAATACCTATGCCAAGAAGGTGCGCGGCAAAAGCAAGTAAACAGAATATTTAAAACTAATAATGAATATGAAAACACAACGGAATATTCTTGCCGCTGCCCTAATGATGGTGGCGGTGGCAGCGTGCCAGAACAGCGGAAGCTGGTCAAAAGCGGAAAAGAATCTTATCTGCGGAGAAGGTGAGACCATGCGTGTGCTGACGGTTTACGACAAGGCAGACTCGTTGGTCCTGCGGACGGAATGTGCCGGAATCAGCCCGGATGAGCTCAGGAGCGATGAATATAAAATGTTGGCTGACAAGATGGTGGCAACAGTGACCTCCCCAGAGGAGGACGGAGTCGGAATAGCAGGTCCCCAAGTGGGAATATCTCGCCGCGTCGTGGCCGTGCAGAGATTCGACAAAGACGGAGAGCCATTCGAAGTCTATCCGAACATCCGGATCACTGACCGAAGGGGTGGGAAAGAACTCGGTCCAGAAGGATGTCTCAGCATTCCGGGAAAACGCGGTGATGTCTCCCGTTACCGTGACATAGACATAACGTACACATCCGTCAGGACTTTGCGGGACACAACAGAGAACATCAAAGGCTTCACCGCCGTTATCTTCCAGCACGAGTGCGACCACCTCGACGGAATCCTCTACACTGACTATCTGGAGGGCAACCAATAGCCTTCATTGCCCCTTATTTCGCTGACATTGATGTTATTTCAAAAACTTACCCGATAGAGGAACTAAAGGATATTGCAATATTCAAAGATTATAACCATCTTTGTAGGGAAAGTCTGAATGCCGTGGAGCGTTTGGAGTTCCACAACGCGATATTGGTAGAGTCGTACCGATATCGTTTTTTTTGTTTTTTCCTAAACAATTAATTTGATAATCAAATATATTTAAGAAATGATGTGACCATACGGAAAAACCGTATGGCCATTTTTGTAATCAAAAATCAATAATGTATGAACACACAAACAAAGAAGGAGCAACAGTTTAGTGCTCCGCAAAGAGGAGAAATCATCCTCTATCAGACTGCCGATGGCTGAACAAAAATCGATGTCAAACTTGAGAATGAGACGGTTTGGCTGACACAGACGCAATTGTGCTTACTATTTGACAAAAGTAAGAGCACAATAAGTGAACACATCAGTAACATTTTCAAAGAAGGTGAATTGGTGGAAGAATCAGTTGTTCGGTATTTCCGAACAACTGCCACGGATGGGAAACCATACGACACCAAGTTCTACAACCTAGATGTCATCATATCCGTAGGCTATCGTGTGAAATCACAACGTGGCACGCAATTCAGGATTTGGGCAAACTCCGTCTTAAAAGATTTCCTGATCAAAGGCTACGCTGTCCGCAATGATCTCGCACAGCAGAAATACGATGATCTGAAAGCTCTTGTGGACGTGATGGGACGCACTATGGGTTATCTCGACTCTGCAGTCGAGGAGCAAGTCAAGAGCATATTCGATGTCGTGAAGGACTACACTTATGCTCTGGACACTCTTGATAGTTATGACTATCAGACCTTGGGAGTAAAATCTACCACAAAGGAATGTTTTCATGCCACTTACGAAAATGCTATGGCTGTCATAAATGACCTGAAAGTCAAGTTCGGAGGTAGCGAGCTTTTCGGGCATGAAAAGGACGAATCCTTCCACAGTTCAATCGGTCAGATTTACCAGACTTGGGATGGAGCCGACCTTTACCCGTCAGTTGAGGAGAAAGCGGCAATGCTGCTGTATCTTGTTGTAAAGAATCATTCGTTCTCTGATGGCAACAAACGCATTGCGGCCACCTTATTTCTTTGGTTTATGGAGAACAACCATATTCTTTATGCTTCAGACGGACATAAGCGTATCGCTGACAATGCTTTGGTCGCTTTGACTTTGATGATTGCCGAAAGCAAGACCGATGAGATGGAAATGATGGTAAAGGTTGTCGTGAACTTGATCAATGGCGACAATAAGTAGAATCGAGCAGGAGTTTAACACTAATCATAAGTGCTTACCTTGTGATGTCTGGGACATCGTCATTCCGGCTCTGCGCTTTTATTTTCCGCGTCTGGAATACAATATGAAGAACACCAGCAAAGATGCCGCAAATGTGGATAGCCCTATCGCAAAGTTCCAAGTGGTAGGGAGTCCCAGCCCGATCTTCGCCACGCAGATGTAAGTCGTGCAGACAGCCGTCATGAACGCTGCTGGAATCATGGTGATAAAGAAAGTAAGTCCCTTCTTGAATTTCACCAGATAGGCCGTGGCTGTCCACAGCATGAACACCGCCAACGTCTGGTTGGCCCATCCAAAGTACCTCCAGATGACATTAAAGCCGTCCTCATCAGCGATGTTGTACCAAAGCAGCACGCCTGCTATCAAAAACAGAGGAATGCTGATCAATAGCCTGTTGGCTATCGGTTTCTGATTGAGGTGAAGGAAATCCGCGACAATCAGACGGGCACTTCTGAACGCTGTGTCACCGCTCGTGATCGGTGCAGCGACCACCCCAAGAATGGCCAGAACGCCACCCAGAATCCCCAGCCAACCTTTGGAAACCTTGACAACCACATCAGGAGCCGCGGCGGTAACGGTCGCTCCAACCTCGGCTGCGCCTCCGTCAAAGAAGAACCAGGATGAAACCGTAGCCCAAATCAGCGCCACAATGCCCTCGGTGATCATCGCTCCGTAAAAGACCGGCCGTCCAAGCCTCTCGTCAGACACGCAGCGGGCCATAAGCGGACTCTGTGTCGCATGGAAACCACTGACAGCACCACAGGCGATGGTGATGAACAGGCACGGGAATATCGGCTGTCCGCTCAGAAGGCCTTTTGACTCACCGAGATTGCCGAGCCCATCCCACAGTTCAGGAAGCGAAGGCCATTTGACAAACAGGCAGACCATCAGAGCCAAAGCCATGAATATCAAAGCGAAAGCGAAAACCGGGTAAATCCGTCCGATGATCTTGTCAATCGGCATCAGCGTGGCCAGAAGATAATAAAGGAATATCACTTCGACCCAGACCATAATAGATCCACGGCCTCCGTCACCGGCGATGTCACCGAGAATCAACGCGGGGCTGAACACGAACACGGTCCCGACAAGCATCAGCACGATGATAGAGAACGCCAGAATGAATGTCTTGGTGCCTTTGCCAAGATATTCACCTACCAAATCAGGCAGCCCGGCACCCCCGTTCCTGATTGAGAGCATTCCTGTCATGTAGTCGTGCACCGCTCCGGCGAAGATGCAGCCCAAAACTATCCACAAATATGCTGACGGACCGAACTTGGCTCCCATGATGGCTCCGAAAATCGGTCCGGTCCCCGCAATATTCAGGAATTGGATCATATAGACTTTCCAGGCAGGCATAGGAATATAATCGACTCCATCCGCCTTGGTTATGGCCGGTGTCTTACGGGCATGATCCGCTCCGAACGCCCGCTCTACGAATTTCCCATAAAGAATATACCCGACAACAAGTGCCGCTAGGCTGATTAGAAATGAAAACATGATATCAGAGTTGTTATTGACTTTCCAAGGTTGCCGCAAACGGAGGCATTGTTAATGCCATAAAGCTTCGCGATGACAAATTTACACAAATAACGAATATGCCGCACCAAAAAATTCGTAAAAATTTCTTTCCGTCAATATGTCAGATGGGCTGATATAGCCTGATTTTTGAATCAAGCGCACCCCGTGACCATTAAGACATTTTTTATGAAATTTGTGGAATATCCTGAAGACAAGAAAGCCGGATCTCCAAGGGGGAAAGAGGGGCAGGCCGGTGGCGGATGGCTTCCGAACGGGAATATGTTCTGGACAATTATGCTGATGTTCGCCTTTCTGGCCTTGTTCAACACTTTCCTGTTCCCTGGCAGCAGGGGCAGCAGCGTGGTGGAGACCGACTACGGAACATTCATCTCCGATGTGGACAAAGGCTTGGTCTATGATGTCGTGATTGAAGGCGACAAGCTGCTCTACTCAAAGAGCGCCCCGCTCACATATCAGGAAAAACTCAAGGGAAAGAGGGACACGACGTACGTGACCGGAGCCGTTTCTGATCCCGATTTCGTCAAGCGTCTGTCAGCCGCGCACAGCCCTAACAAGGACGGGAAAATCCGTTTTGTGAAGAAACTCAGTCAGGAGAAGTCTCCGCTCCTGGACTTTATCCTATGGTGGGTGCTGCCCGGAATGCTGATGTACTGGGTGTTCAGTTCCGCTTTCAAACGTCTTGGCGGAACGGGTCAGGGTGGCCTGATGGGCAATTTTATGCAATTCGGCCAGAGTGGCGCGCGGCTCTACGCCGAGAATGACATCAAGACTCGTTTCTCTGATGTCGCTGGGCAGGACGAGGCAAAGGACAACCTTATGGAAGTCGTCGATTTCTTGCACAACCCGAAGAAATATAACGATATAGGAGCCCACTTGCCGAAAGGTGTCCTTCTGGTAGGGCCTCCGGGAACAGGAAAGACCCTAATCGCCAGGGCCGTGGCCGGTGAAGCCGGAGTTCCGTTCTTCTCGATGTCAGGTTCGGAGTTCGTCCAGATGTTCGTCGGAATGGGAGCCGCGAAGGTACGTGACTTGTTCAGTCAGGCACAGGCCAAGGCTCCGTGCATAGTGTTCATCGATGAGATAGACGCCATCGGCAAAAGCCGTGAGAATGATTTCGGCGGCGGGAACGATGAGCGCGAGCAGACTCTCAACCAGTTGCTCACCGAGATGGATGGCTTTGACAGCGACAAGGGTGTGATCATACTCGCTGCCACCAACAGGCCTGACAGTCTGGACAAGGCGCTACTCCGTCCGGGACGTTTCGACAGGCGCGTTCAGATGGAACTTCCTGATCTGCAAGGCAGAAAGGCAATCCTTAAGGTTCATTTGAAGGACATCAAGCACGAAGACATAGACCTTGACTTGATCGGACGCGCCACAGCAGGTTCCTCTGGAGCGGAATTGGCCAACATAGTCAATGAGGCCGCCTTGAGAGCCGTAAGGCTTGGCAAGAAAGCCGCCACGACCGAGGATCTTGAGGAGAGTGTCGAGGTCGTGATGGCCGGTGAGCAAAGAAAGAACGCTGTGATCTCACCGGAGGAGAAGAAGATCATCGCCTATCACGAGATCGGTCACGCCATGGTGGCCGCCGCGCAAAGCAACTCCGCCCCGGTTCAGAAAATCACAATCATTCCGAGGACTTCCGGAGCGCTTGGCTACACAATGCAGGTTGATGAGGGTGAGAAGTTCCTCTACAGCAAGGACTATCTTCTGAATCGACTTGCCACACTGACAGGCGGACGAGTAGCCGAGGAAGTCATCTGTCACACTTGCACGACCGGGGCGTCGAATGACATCGAGAAAGCCACCCAGATGGCCCGTTCGATGATCACGACCTACGGAATGAGCGACAAGTACGGTATGATGGCTCTTGAGACCAGAGGCAATTCCTATCTTGGCGGAGGCTCGCAGTTAGCTTGCTCTGACGAGACTTCCGCTGACATTGATTCAGAAGTCCGCGTGATGATTGCCAATGCCAAGAAAAAAGCTACAGAAATCATCACAGCCAACATCGACAAGATGCATAAATGCGCGAAGTACCTTCTTGAGAAAGAAACCATCACAGGTGAGGAGTTTATGAACATATTCAATGGAGACTAACTTTGTTCATAAAGCATTAGTGATGCTACTACAATCAAGTTGCATCCATCACTATTTTTGAGCTATAACTAATTTGTTACCTCACTAAACTATATTGTTTTAACATCTAATAATAAAAGCATTGCTAATGCTATCATCGGCAATGCTTTTATTATGGTGAATCGTCGGAGGACGAGCACTATCTGATGCATCCACATTCAATATACGAATCTGACGAGACAGAAATCTTTATCGCACGATAGTCTTCTATTGTTGCGGAGAATGGATTTTGAACGAATGTCTGAGGGTTCATGGCGATGAGAGGGAACCAACTACCTTGGATCTGAATCATCAATGAGTGGCCTGGAAGGAAGTAGTGATCGATGTCGCACATTGTGAAATCCAAGCTGACGGTTTTCCCTGAAGAGGTAGCTTTTGATTTGCCAAATCCATCGCGATAACGAACTGGCATCACATCTCCACGGATCAACATCTGGTAGCCATCGGGACGGACATCGATCAGTTTGACTACAATGTCTGCGTCCATATTCCTAGATTTCTCTCCGCTAGGAAGGTCAAGTCTCAGTTTAATGTGTGCTTTGACCGGCCCTGCGAGGTGAAGTGTGTCAGAAAGAAGTTTTCCTGAATATGTCAAGACGTCATGCCTTCTTGAAGCGAAAGTCTGATCGGCAGTCATGTAGCCGTGGTCACGTCCGTTGGACTTTACGTCCATGTACGGGACAGGATTCGAAGGGTCTGAGGTGAACGACCGGAACACAGCGTGGGATGCCGGTTCTGAGATATTCAAGGAATCTATCCCTGAAAGATTGATTCTAAAGGATTTCGCTTCGGTAGGAGGCCATGTGGAATATGTCTCCCAACGCGGAGCTGACGGTACGCCTTCCATTTTGGACCGCTGTGTCTCCCCTGACGGAAGGACATTCACTTTCGAGGGAATATTCCCTTTACTTTCAAGATAATAGGTAAAGAAAGGATATTCAACCTTGTCTTGATAGTACTCCCCTGACGCTTCCCCGAACCACGCGCCTGCAATGCTATTCACATGGCGGTCGCCCCAACCACCATGATGCCACGGCCCGACAGCAAGGAATATGTTGCCTTTCGGAGATCGCTTTTTCAGTTCAGCGTAGGTTCTGAAAGCACCGTAGCAGTCTTCTGCGTCATAGAAGCCCCCAGTAACGAGGACAGCAGGTTCGATGTTACTAAGCTGAACGGACGGATTACGGTTTTTCCAGAATCTGTCGTAGTCCGGATGAGTTACCATGCTATTCCAAAAGGTCAAGGAATCTCCGAAGAACGCGGAAAGTTCGGAAAGCGGCTTGTCTAGAAAATAATCATAGAGGTCGGAATCTATCTTAACGAGACCTTTCAAGCCCTTGGAGGAAGGAGCCTTGCGTGTCCTGTACATTGATGAACCGAAACGGTAGCAGTCAGCAAGGCAGAACGCACCATTGTGATGAGCGTCATCTCCCATAAACCAGTCTGTGACAGGAGCTTGTGGAGAGACCGCCTTTATCGCAGGATGTCGCGACAATGCTGCCATGGTGGCGTAGAAGCCAGGATATGAGGTGCCTTTCACTCCGATGTTGCCGTTGCTGCGGGTATTGGCAAGAAGCCATTCGGCAGTGTCGTATGTGTCTGTAGCCTCGTCAACAGTCTGTCCTTTGGACAACCCACCGGTCTTGCCAGTAAGATGCGGGCGGATGTTTTCGAAATTTCCCTCACTTAGGTATGTCCCACGTACATTCTGGAGGACAATCACATAGCCGTCAGCCGCATAATTAAACAAGTCTCCCCAGATGCCTGATGAATATGCTTGTTTGCCTGTCGGAGCCTCCTCTCCGGCCTCAAATCCGTATGGCTTGAGAGAATATGGAGTACGGACAAGCATGACAGGCTTAGGCGCAGATGCCGAAACAGGCTCATAGACAGCAGTATAGAGCCGCACCCCGTCACGCATGGGAATCATCACTTCCCTCTTGGTATAATTCTCCTTGAGCCATTCCAACGTGACTTCCTTCCCATTCTGCGCCATAAGGCCAGCAGAAATAATAATTAAAATGATTAATGTGATAATCTTTCGCATATTCGATAATCTTAAATAAAACGCCCTGTTGCACTGTCTTTTGTCTCACGAATTTGTTCTGGAGTACCGGTGGCGACAATGCGTCCGCCTTCCGAGCCACCTCCGGGGCCCATGTCGATAATGTAGTCAGCGTTGCGGATGACATCGAGATCGTGCTCGATGACGATGACTGTGGCTCCGTGATTGATGAGGCTCTGGAAAACCCTCAAGAGTGTCATAACATCGGAGGGGTGAAGGCCGATGGTCGGCTCGTCGAACACGAAGACTGAGTCGCCCTGTCCCCTGCCCATCTCGCTGGCCAGTTTAAGCCTCTGTGCCTCACCACCGGACAGGCTCGGAGTCTCCTCGCCTAATGTCAGATAGCCAAGACCGAGATCCCGCAGGACCCGGAGCCGCTGGCTGATCAGTTTGAGATCAGCACAGGCATCAAGGGCCGAATTTATGTCCATGTCCATAATCTCCGGCAGCGAATGGAACTCTCCGGCGGCATTCTCCCTCCGGATGCTTCCGGCGGCTTTTGAATATCTCGACCCACGGCAATCCGGACAGGGTATGTCCACATCAGGAAGAAACTGCACGTCAAGGCTGATAACCCCGGTTCCGTCACATGTCGGACACCTGAGTTTGCCGGTGTTGTAGGAGAAATCCCCGTCCTTGCAGCCGTGCTTCTTGGCGTCCGGAGTCTTGGCAAATACTTTTCTCAGCTCATCGTGGACATTGGCGTAGGTGGCAACGGTCGAGCGCACGTTGATCCCTATAGGAGAAGCGTCTATGAGCTTGACTTGGCGTATTCCATCAGCATCTATCAACTTCACATGCGCTGGCAAATCATGACCTGAAATTTTCGCTTGAAGAGCTGGAATAAGGCTTTCAAGAACCATTGTAGTCTTCCCAGAACCAGAAACTCCTGTGACAACCGTCAGGCGACCTTTCGGAATCTCAACCCTAAGCGGTTTGACCGTGTGAATGGCATCTGTCTCCATCACTATCTTCCCATCAATGAATATGTCTGCATCTTTTATCTGCGGTCTGACTTTAACAGAAGCCTTGCCTGAAAGGAAAGGGCCTATCCTTGAATATTCATTGGCCTCAATGTCTTTGATTGTGCCTTGCGCTATCACCTCGCCACCGTTCGATCCGGCACCCGGTCCCATTTCGACCATCCAGTCGGATTTGGTAAGGATTTGAGTGTCGTGATCGACAAGGATAACCGAATTTCCATCTGCTATCAAGTCTTCCATCACACCGCAAAGACCGATGATGTTCGATGGATGAAGGCCGATCGACGGCTCATCCAGAACGTACAGAACTCCGGTGGTGCGGTTTCTCACAGCTCTGGCCAACTGCATTCTCTGCCGTTCTCCTGTCGATAGAGTCGCTGCTGATCTATCCAGAGACAGATAGCCTATTCCCAAGTCCATCAACCGCTTAGCCGTGTCAAGGAAGGATTCGCAAATGCTTTCGGCCATAGTGCGCATCTCCTCCGGAAGCGAGGCCGGAACACCTTTGACCCATTCGATGATCTCAGTGAGAGTCATCTGGCAGGCCTCGGCCAATGATATTCCCCGAAGCCTTGGTGCTCTTGCCGCGTCAGAAAGTCTTGTGCCACCGCAGTCCGGGCAAACATCGAGCCTCAGGAATTTCTCGACTCGCTTCATTCCTTTCTCGTCTTTGACCTTAGCCAGAGCGTTCTCTACCGTGTACGTGGCGTTGAAGAAGGTGAAGTCCAGTTCAGCGGCATCGTTGGAGTTCTTGGCCTTGTAGAGGATATGCTTCTTCTCGGCCGGACCGTGCAGGACGATGTCCTTTTCCTTGTCAGTCAGATTCTTGAACGGGACATCGGTACGAACGCCCATCGCCCTGCAGACATCCTTCATCAGCGACCACATCAGCGTGTTCCAAGGAGCGACCGCCCCTTCGTCTATCGTAAGGTTCTCATCCGGAATGAGTGTTGATTCGTCAACTGTCCTTACCGTTCCTGTTCCGTCACATTTCCGACACGCTCCCTGACTATTGAACGACAATTCCTCAGCGGAGGGAGCGTAGAAATGTTCTCCGCAAATAGGGCAGACAAGCTCTTTCCCCGCAGCCACAAGCAAAGACGGCTCAACATAGTGTCCGTTTGGGCAACGGTGACTCGCCAACCTTGAGAACATAAGCCTAAGGCTGTTAAGAAGTTCCGTACTAGTACCGAAAGTACTGCGTATGCCGGGGATTCCGGGTCTTTGATGAAGTGCGAGAGCCGCTGGGACGTACAGAACCTCATCAACGTCAGCTTTCGCGGCCTGCGTCATTCTCCTTCTGGTGTATGTCGAAAGTGACTCAAGGTAACGCCTTGATCCTTCCGAATATAGCACCCCAAGCGCCAGCGATGACTTTCCTGACCCCGACACTCCCGCGATCCCCACGATCTTCCCAAGCGGTATGTCCACATCTACGTTCTTCAGGTTGTGCACCTTCGCTCCTCGCACCAAAATCTTGTCAGGTTGCTTCCTATTCATTGTCAATGAATATCTTGCCGAGTTGATCGAAAGAATCGAGGCGTACAATGTTCGGATGGTCAAACTCCTCCGTCACCTCATGCTGCCACATGGTGTGGAAAGGAATATAAATGCCGTAGCCTCCGATCTCAATGACCGGCTGGATGTCCGATTTGAAGGAGTTCCCGACCATCGCCATGTCTTCAGGAGAAATGCCTTCGCTTTGACAGAGGTCAAGATATTCCTTTTTGCCTTTATTGGAGACCACTTCTGTTCTGTTGAAATATTCACTTAACCCTGAACGCCTTAGCTTATTTTCCTGATCGAGCATATCTCCTTTTGTCAAGACAACTAGCCTATAGCGGCCACTGCCCTTCAATGCCTTCAAGGTGTCCTCCACTCCAGGAAGCGGTGTGGCCGGAAGGCTGAGAAGCGACTTCGCGCTTGATAATATTCGTGAAAGATTCTCGCCCGGAACCTTGTTGTCAGACACCCTCAAAGCGGTCTCCATCATTGAGATGCAGACGGCTTTAGCTCCGTATCCCAGAATAGGCATATTCGCGGATTCTGTTTTGTACAGCTCCGCTGACAATTCCTCAGCTGTCCCATATTCCTTAAGTTCCTCCGTGAACACATCCTCAGCCTTGTCGAAGTACGACTGATTGTCCCACAGCGTGTCATCAGCATCGAAAACTATCACCTTTACATCCTTCATCATAGTCCAAACATTTTGGCTTCAAAATTAGCGAAAAGAATCCAAAACGCCATTGTGCAAAAGGACTTCTTTGCCTCAGCCATCTATTTTGTCCACGCAAAGTCTACTTCGGGTGGACAAAACCATCTTTAGGAACCACTTGTCCACGCAAAGCCTACTTTTGGCGGACATTCTCCATTTCCTGCAATTGGGTACAGAAAAAGGCCCTCTGGCGTACCGAATCCAACTTTTGCGGACTTGGCCTTGTGGATATTATTGCCGGATGACGCGCTCACATCGTGAATCTTAATGTCAGGATCAGTTCACGGCCACGGAGACGGTAGTCGTAGGTGAAGGTGTTGACAGCGCTGTAGATTGTGTAACTGTAGGACTTCTGGTTCAGAAGGTTGCGCAGATCCAAGGAGAGTTGCATCGAGCGGTGGCGGAACGACAGGCCGCAGTCATGCAGAGCCATTGTCTTTGTGAGGTCATCGGTGATCTGGTGACGGGATATTTCCGCTCCGGCTGTGAACTGGAACGTGTCACCGGGGAGGAGTTTAAGGGCAATGTCGTGGCTTTGGGAGAGGTAGTGTTTGCGGACGGAACCGTAATTTGACGAAGTCTTGGCGAGCTCTCCCGAATAGTCAAGTTCCAACCAATCAAGCGGATGGGAATACAGCGACGGAGATATCGCTGTGCTTTGCCAAAAGACATTGACGAGGTTGCCGCTCTGCATTATTGACTGATTGCTGAAAAGCGCGCTCCCCGTCAAGGATATCTTTGTTCTGATTGGGGTGATCTGTTTTGTGACGCCCAACTGTGAGATGATATTGTCGGAAACGTTCTGTTGAGCCAGGGCACCGGTCAGGATGTTGCTGTCGATGACATCCTGTGAGGTAATCAAGTTGTTCCAATTACGGACGTAAGCAAGGTCCGCGTTGATGAACCATTGCTCAAGAGGGATCTTGAAGTCGTAGTGAAGGTTGGCGGTGAGGGTTTTGGTGTCGGACAGGATGCCTGAGGAGACTCGCACGGTTGTTTCATCAAGGCGAACCGGCGCAGTCAAAAAATCCAAAGCGTCTCCAAATGTTCTTGAATATGAAGCCGTCGCCCTCAGCACTGAACGTGGGCTGACATTCCAGTTGAAATACACGTCTGGGCATGCAGAGAAATGCAGGTCGCTAAGGGCGGTCGGGTAAAGACTATTTTTCAAATTTTGCACGTTACCAAAATTTGAAAAATAGTCTTTACCCTCTTGCCGAGAGGAGATGTTATCCAACCTTATGGGGAGCTCAGAGCGGAAGACAAACTTGCGGTGTGGATGGGTATATTCATACTGGGGAGTAGCAGCGACACTTAACTGTGAATATGTTACGTCATTCATACCTGCGGCAAGTCTATCGTCAAGTGACGTGGTGATGTTGTCTGATGAATAATTCAGCATCAAGGGGACATATAGCCTGTTGAGACCGCTTTCAAAGACAGCAGACAGGCGATTCTCGGTGCGGAAGCCCTTGCTTTGGGCGTTTTGGTATATTCCCTCATTCTCATCAGACGAAATCTCCAGACTGGCAGTCGGGGCTTCTGAATATTCAAGGACAGAGGAGGCGTTCCAGCGTAGTTTGGAGGTTCGCCAACGGGCGGTGAAGTTATTCTTTAAGTCGACATCTCTTAAGGTCTGGCTCTGAACGAGCATATTCCCGTTTTGGCTAGTCGGTATGGTGGATTCGCGGGATGTCGTTTTCAGCGAAATATCCTCATTGATGTAGCATTTTGGAGAGTTGTTCTGGAATGTCATTGAGAACCAAGGCTTCCGGAGTGTCGATTCGGGAGAGACCGATCGGTTCACCTGCATATTCCCGGAACCATCGTAGTAGAGGCTGGTTTGGGAATATTCATAGTAACTTTTCGATGTTGAGTAGCCAGCGTTGGCTTTTATAGTGGAGTTGCGGCCGGTTTTGCGTATCGCATTCAGGGTGACGAGAATGTCGGACGGAGATAGGAAGCGTTCCGGTTTGAGTGGTGCCTCTGAGGCGGAAAGGTTGCCGAGCAGTTCGGAGGCTTTGGATTCAGAGACGGAGGATTCAGTCAGGGTTTTACAGCCGTCGGTCGCGAACGAAGAGATGTTGCCGGTTTTGACCGTGGCAATCGCTTGAGTCTTAGGTGCGAACAGCATTCCAGCACCGCTCAGCGAGTACAGCCAATCGTCTCCATAGCCGGCCGCTGCCTCATAGGTACCTGTCGGTTTGAGTTTCGCCTTGTCGCTGAGTTTGATGTTGATGGCGACATCATCGGAAAACACATCCTTATCCACCTTCGCCTCTTGATGGTTGCTGAGCACCTGAACCTGGTTCACGTACGATGCGGGAATATTGTTAGTCGCAATGTTGTATTTGCCACCGAGAAGATCCAAGCCCTCAATGTAGAACTTGGAAATGTCTTTGCCCAAGTACTTTATCGCGCCCGCTTCCGTGACATCGATTCCAGGCAGCTTCTTGATGGCGTCCTTGAGGGTATAGTCGCCTTTGGTGGCATAGGAGGGAAGGGAATATGAAATGGTGTCGCCTCGCTGGTGGATAGCCGGGGCCTTGACCACGACTTCCTTTAGTGCCGTGGCTTTTTCTTTCATCGTGAGGTTGCACCCGGCAGTAGAAGAGCATGGCAGCGTTACGGTTACGGATTCATAACCAAGACATTCCGCAGAGACAGTCACCTGCTTTGCGTCCGTCTTGAAATGGATCTCGTAATGTCCTGACTCATCCACCATTGAATATCCAAGGATGGATTCCTGTACGGTGACTTTCACTATGGCTCCGCTGACCGGGACTCCAGACTCATCCTTCACCGTGCCTTTTACGGACAACTGACGCCAAGTCTCTGTTTCGGTCGTGCGTTGGGCATTCGCTACTATTCCAACCATCAGAATGGCAAGGCATACAAGCAATCCTCTCCTCATTTAATTTCCAAAGGAATATACCCGTTCGGGCGAAGCCGTAACTGCATTCCGTTGATCAGAACGGCCTTGCCGCCGTCGTCATATTTCTGGATGCTCATCTCGCTGACGGCCTCGACAGGCAGGTTCTGCATCGGGTTCTCCTCGAAATGATTCTTGGATTTGATGAACTTCTCCCTTGTCGTGGAGATGACGTTCGTGGCATCGGTCTCCGTTATCGGTGCTGTACCCTTTCTTATGACGATCGCCTCGAAATGATGGATTCCTTCATTATCCTCGGCCGATAAGACAAGCCCCGGAAGGTCGCACAGCTTCCAAGGACCGAAAGTGACTGGAATATCCAGCGTGTACCAAGCCGTCCAGCTTCTGCCACCATATTCCCCGGTCGCTTTCTTGCAGGTATAGCCGCAGATGGTGTCGGATTCTTCAGCAAGTGTCCAGTTAATGTTCGGAAGACTTTCAGTGTAAGTGTAGTTGTCTGGTGTTATTGTACTGTTAACAGTGAGATTACCTTTCGGTTCGTTTTGAAGGACTGTCTGGTCGAAAAAGAAATCGTTCTTCATCACCTTGATCCGGTACGCATCAATCTGCTCCTTGGTGGCGCCTTTGTTCTGGCAGACCGAATCCAGTTGAAAAGCCGAATAGTCATAGAACTTTGCAGATAGCCTGTCAAACTGAAGGATCGTCGAATAGGTGTCCGTAACGCCTTTCGGGTTCGTTACTTTATATTCGTAGATGCACTCGATTTCGGAGTTTTTCTGCTCCGTGGTCTGTGCGGAGGCCACAATTCCTGATGGCAAAGCCACGGCGACAATCATCGCCTTTGTCAAATTCTTTAGCATAATATTTTTGATTTATGGTTCGTGAGTAGAAAGCCTGTTCACACGCACAAACCAGCCGAAGCCACCTCTCACGTGCGTATTTAACCCTTTCCCACGCACGGGGTATTAATTTATCTTAATTCGTGCGTAACACCGGCCGTTTCACGCACCGAGTCATTGTTGAGCCACCGTTCGTGCGTCCAAAGACCGATCTGACGCATGGTCTATTTTGTCGTGACAATAATCACCGAGGCAGCGGAACCGGAGTTGTACTTGCGAGCCTCTGGAGAATCCGGATTCTTTATGACCCTCATCTCCTTGATGTTGTCCGGCTTGATGACATTCAACTCTTTCTCCGTCACCACCTTGCCGTTCACGACATAGATCATTTTCTTTTTTGCATCTGAGGCAGCAGTTTTCTTACTTCCCTGCAAGGTAGTAATATTGTGGATCCTTATGCCTTCACTCAAGCTTATTGTGTAGCTCAAGATGGTTTTGTCCTTCAACTGCGAGCCGTCAAAGTTCTCAACTCTAATCTTATCAATCACATAGACATCCACTGTGTCTGCCACCGGAGTCCCCACGCTCATATTCAGAGCGCAAATCATTGATACTAAAGTCGTAAGCATAATCAAAATTATTTACAATTCATCGCTAAAAGTTGTATCTCTCCGCTATCACCGTCACGCGCCATCCAGAAATCGCTGCACTTTCCATTCTTCAAAACCACAGTGACAATCACTCCTCCACCCATAGGCTTAGCCGCCACACTCTCGACATCTTCAGAGTTGAGCTCGGCCAGAGCGCTGATGCTCTGTGCGATCTCCAGCGGAGTAAAATCCGTTGACAGAGCCTTTGGCTTGAAAATCAATAACAAAGCAACAGCGGCCGCGCAAGCGGCAAAGGCATAAAGACTTTTGAATATGAAGCCTCGTCTCTTGGTCACCCTGGCCTCAAACGAAGCG
>DBKH01000025.1 GCA_002297815.1 Bacteroidales bacterium UBA755
GGTTTTTCGTCGCCCAAGGGTGCAATGAGACACTCTTGGGCGGCACTTTTGACCGATTTTGCTGCCGAATGGTGCAGTGCGACACTTTATGGCAGCGTTTTAGACCTTTATTGCTGCCGAAGGGTGTCGCACGGCACTTTATGGCAGCGTTTCAAGCCGATTTTGCTCCTGTAGAGTGCCACACGACATGGCCCACGACATTGGCGACATTGGCGCGACATTGGCGCACAGCTATTTTTTGGATTTTTGACGAGTAAGGCTTAACTTTGAAGTCTGTTGCGATAAGACAATAATCAAAGATAAAGGAATATGAGATATTCAGGAATTGTAAGACATGTGGTGTCGGTGGCCGCTTTGGCGCTGACGCTTTCGGTCGTGGCGGAGGCCGCTGGTGTGAAAGAGTGGCATAACCCGCTGACAGAAAAGCCTAAAGGGCCTTTCGGAACTTGCTGGACATTTGACAGAAGTAACATTGATTTCGGGACAAATTCTCCGGAGATCACTGTGCGTTACCAGCTTGAGGACAGGAATATACCTAAAGGCGCGACCGGGATGGCTTCGCTGGGAGTTGACCTTTTCGACATTGACAACGATGGGGGATTCCACCTGTTGAACGGGACTTCTGACCTTGGAAAGACGCAAGGAGACACTGTAACATTCTCGTTTCGCGTTGATTATGGCAAGTCAGTGAAGGGCGGCAACTCTTTCCGACTTTACCTGCCTCTCTATAACGAAGTCCGTTGGATGGAGATTGGAACAGAAGAAGGGGCTTATTTCCATTTCGAACCTGTGCCTGTGGAGAAAGCTATTGCTGTCTATAATGTTCCTATCGAAGCAGTTGACAGGCCGGCCAAGGCCGTCAGGAACATTCTTCAGAGGAGGGCTGATTTTCCTGTAAAAGTTGTCAGCAGGAAGGAGAGTAAGAAATCGGACTATTTCTTCGCTGTGGATGGTGCGAAAGCTGACACTGTCGCCACGCTTGAGGCTATCTTCAACGCTCTCGGCACGACAACCGACCTTCCTGACATTCTAAAGCCACTTAGGCAGCGCAGGGACTACGGCTTCTACGACTGGATCGAGAGACATTCCAGAGTGCTGTATAGGGAGAGGTGTATTGCCCCTAATCCAGAGATCGTGATGATTGGCAACTCCATAACCCATTACTGGTCAGGCGAACCGAGCAATGTTGTCTGGCATGCTGGAGTGGATTCATGGAACGACATATTCGCAGATCGTAATGTCGTGAATTGCGGCTACGGCTGGGACCGCCTTGGAAACATGATGTGGAGGATGATGCACGAGGAGCTGGACGGATTCAATGCCAAGCACATCTTCGTGATGGCCGGCACCAACGACATTTACAGCCGCACGGAGGAAGCCATCGCAGAAGGAATGGTTGGATTGATTGAATATATTCGTGTGAAGCAGCCTCAGGCCCGCATCCACGTTGTGCACATCTACCCTCGCAGGAAGGCCATTGACAGAGTTGACAAGGTGAACGCTGCCGCAGACAGACTTCTGAAAGAGAGCGGCCTCACGAACTACGACATAGTTGATGTGAAACCTGTTCTTACCAAGGCTGACGGCACATTAGACGAATCCCTCTTCAGGGATGGCCTGCATCCGAATGAAGAGGGATACCGCAGAATCGCGGAAGTCTATCGCAAGTATATTAAGAAGTAGTTTTGATTTGTTTGAAATGTTCTTTGAGGTGAAAAATCTTCATTTTCTTCCCGCTTCTTCAGTCAGATAGCACCGCTATCCTCCTTGGAAGGAGCGGTTGAACCTGAAGTTTTTAACTCTCAAATTTTCAGACAAACAAATCAAAACTACTTCTATCAGAATTAATTATTTCCGTACATCTCCTTGCGGTTCGCTGAGCCGCTTGGAGCCGGAGCTTCAGGGTCGTCGATTGTGGAGTCCACGATTCTGGCGACCTTTCTCGTTATGTTGGTCTCAAGGAATCGGATCTGGTCTGCGAAAGTCTCTACCATCGAATCAGCGATCTCGTGCCTGTGGTCCTTGAACCGGAATGCGTTATAGACGTAGCCATTCTTTTTGAATATCTTCACGAGCTTGTCCGTACCAGCGAACACCCAGTTGAACACCCTCATATTCCCATAATTAACGACCTTGTCGGCTGTGCCGTGGAAGAATGCCGTCGGAGCGGGTGCTTTTGAATATTTTGGCGTACCCTCTCGCGATAGAATCGCTCCTGAGAATGACATCACTCCAGCATAGCGGAATCCTTCCGGCAGGGTCTCCGTGGCCTTGCCATTGCACAGCAACCATTCAGTTTCTAGTACGGTCATCGCCCCGGCAGACGAACCGCATATTACTAGATTGTCAGGATCAACCTGAAGGGTCTCCGCGTTGTCAATGATGTATTTGGTGGCACTGAACAAATCTTCGCAGGCGATGCTGACCGAGTGGTAGAACTGTTTTACTGAACCGATTCCGCCTTTTGTCTTAACACCTTTCATACCAAGACGATAGTCAATCGTGAGCACTGTGTAGCCCTCGTCGTTGAGCATCTTGAACCATGGAAGATATTCCTTGTGGCTGCGCTCTCCGCCTTTGAAACCGCCTCCGAAGACAAAAACAATGGATGGCTTCGCATTGCCGTTCAAGGAAGTCTCGCTTCCCGGAGTGGCTAGATATTCATCAAGACAGAGCTTGTTCCCATCTTTGACAGCGAATTGGTAGGTGCCGTTAGGGGAATATGATTCCTGAGCGTCCGCACCTGTTAGGAATCCAATGATGATGGCTGCGAAAACCGTCAGCCTTTTAAGTAACGTGTTCATATTCATTAAAATTTTTGTTTGTCATCCGTGGCTGCAATGAGCCTGCGGATTGGTTTGAAGTCAGAAAAGAATCGTGAAGCAATGACTCTGATTACGGTGTAGGCTGGGATTGCAACGAGCATTCCCACGATTCCACCGAGGTGTCCGGCCATCAATAGCACTATGAAGATTTCCAACGGGCTGGACTTGATGCTGGTCGAGTAGATTAGAGGTTGGAACAGGAAATTGTCCACTAGTTGGGTGCAGATGAAGACTGCTAGAAGAGTGATGATAACCATCATGAAGTCTGGATAGACTCCCACTGCGGCAGCACTGCTGTATTTCAGCACGACTCCGAGGATTGTTCCGATTGCTCCGCCAATCCATGGGCCAACGTAAGGAATCACGTTTAATAGTCCGGTCATGAAGGCGATTCCGACTGCTGGGTAAATCCCGATTCGTGCTATTAGCCAGAGTCCTAGGAAGTTTAGCAAGGCCACACCAAGAACTTCTGTCATCAGTCCGACAAAATAGCGGCTAAGAAGGTGCTCGATGTCTCCGATGGCGCTAAGAGCTGCCCCTTCAACTTTGTCTGGAACGAGTGAACCGACAACCCTACGAAATAGTGTCTCGTCCTTCACAAAGAAAAACCCGATGAACATCACTGAGAACAGACCTATTCCAAATGATCCTAATGCTGATGCTACAGAACCGACAACGGAGGTGAGAGAAGTGATGTCAAACGCGTCCTTAATCCAGCCAATCACTTCTTCTTGGACTTTGAAGTCGCGTCCTAATGACGGAATCCTATCAATCAGCCAAACATTGAATTTGTCGAACCAAACAGTGATTTCGGAAGTCTTTAGCGAGGCCGATTGGAGATTGCTGGAGACGTTTGTAATGATGTTCGAGACGACTGGAATGATTTGAGTGACAATGCCAAGGAATATGAATAGTATCAGCAGCAGTGACACTATCGCCCATAGCCAATCCGGAGCACTTCGCCCCTTTATCTTGATGTGCCTGAGTCCTTTCATTATCGGCCTTCCCAAAAGGGAAACCACAGCTGCTAGTATTATATAGACCAGCACACTGCGAAAATACCAGCAAAACGTGACGGTCACGGCTGCCGCCACTGTCCAGATTATGTAACGGGCAAGTCTGTCCGTGCTTCTTTCTTCGTTCATTTGTTTTCTTAATCTTGTACTTACAAATGTAACAAAATTTCCGTAATAGTAATGTCGCTTCGACAGGCTCAGCGACCGAGATCGTTTGGCCGCTGAGCCTGCCGAAGCGTCGATCCCGTGGTCGCTGAGCTTGTCGAAGCACCGAAGCGACTTTGCCTTCGGGCAGTAAATCCCGACTTGCAGAAGCGGAGAAATTTCTTTAATATTGTAAATTATACTTTGGAAAACGAATATGGAAATAAGAATATCCGATGAACTGAACGATATAATCCGCTACGCAAGGGACGAGGCGATGCGGACGGGTAGTTATGGCATAGGGCCGGATCACCTGTTTCTGGGGCTTCTGCGTCATGGTGAGAATGCTGCTTTCAAGGCTATTGTGGGGCAAGGGATAGACGCAGACAACTTCAAGCGATTCATCGACAGCCACATATTCACAAACGAACCGATCCCGTACTCGGAGGCGGACAAGATCTCGTTCACCCGTTATGCCCAGAATGTGCTGAGCATCACGGTGCTGGAAGCCTCCAAGCAAGGCGTTGACGAGGCGAACTCACTGCATCTTCTTTTGGCACTTTGCCGCACTACTGAGAATTACGGGCAAGCCTACCTTCGGCAGCACGGAGTGGACTATGGTCGCTTGCTGTCGTATATGCGCGATGAAGGGATGCTGAATAAAGACGCTGGGATGGAGGAAGAGGCTAAAGGTGAGGATGAACTACGGCAACAGGACACTGCTCAGGAATTAAAACCGGAGAAGAGCGTTATTGAGGATTTTGGATTTGATTTGACTAAGGCAGCCGCAGAAGGACGGCTGGATCCAGTTGTCGGTAGAGAACTGGAAATTTCCAGAGTGATTGAGATTCTTGGACGCAGAAAGAAGAACAATCCTATTCTTATTGGTGAGCCGGGGGTGGGGAAGTCTGCGATTGTCGAAGGGATTGCACTTAGAATAGCTGCGGGGAACATCTCTCCGACATTGGCTAAAAAGCAACTCATCTCACTTGACATCGCTTCGGTCGTTGCAGGAACAAAATTCAGAGGCGATTTTGAGAAGAGGCTGAAAGCCATAATAAGCGAGGCCGCATCTAATCCGAACATTATTCTGTTCATTGACGAGTTTCACACGATTGTCGGGGCTGGGGGTGCTCAAGGCAGTCTGGATGCCGCTAACATCCTTAAACCGGCTTTGGCAAGAGGAGAAATTCAGTGCATCGGTGCGACAACGGTTGATGAGTTTACAAAGATTATCGAGAAAGACGGTGCTTTGGACAGGCGTTTCCAGAAAGTAGTGGTTGAACCTACGGATGTCCCTCAGTCTATTGCTGTGTTAGAAAGTCTAAAGCCTAATTATGAGGACTTTCACAAAGTTTCTTACACAGACGATGCCATTGAAGCATGTGTCCGTCTTACCGACCGTTATGTCACTGGTAAGTTTCTTCCAGACAAGGCAATCGATGCTATGGATGAAGCTGGATCGATGGCGCGTTTGAATCTTGTTCGAGGCAAAAGGGGTAGAAACGTGGTTGATGCCGAGGACATCGCCACAGTGGTTTCCAAGATGACCGGAATTCCTGTCAACAAAGTGGCCGAATCCGAAGGCAACCGGATAATGAAGATGAAGGGCCGGCTGCAAAGCCGGATCATAGGTCAGGACGAGGCCATAGAGAAAGTCGTGCGTGCCATCCAGAGAAACCGCGCCGGGCTCAAGGACCCTAACCGTCCGATTGGCACGTTCCTCTTCTTCGGGCCCACTGGGGTGGGCAAGACCCAACTTGCGAAATGTATTGCTGAATATCTTTTTGATTCCGAGGAGAATATGGTCCGCATCGACATGAGTGAATATATGGAAAAATTCACCGTGTCCCGTCTTGTCGGAGCTCCTCCCGGCTATGTTGGCTATGAAGAGGGCGGGCAGCTCAGCGAGCGGGTGCGCAGGAAACCGTATTGTGTCGTGCTGCTGGACGAGATAGAGAAAGCCCATCCTGACATATTCAACATCCTGCTTCAGGTGCTTGATGAAGGCCGCCTTACGGATAGCAACGGGCGAGTGGTAAGCTTCCGGAACACCATCGTCATCATGACCTCTAATGTCGGCAGCCGCGAGCTTGATGAATATGGCAACGGGGTTGGATTCTCTACATCCGGAAAAAATGTCCCGAAGAACCGTCAGAGTGTTTTGGAGAAGGCTATTAAAAAATCTTTTCCTCCGGAGTTTATCAATAGGGTGGACGAAAGGATATTTTTTAACGCTTTGGACAAGGAGGACATCGAGAAGATCATCGACATAGAGTTGAAGGATCTTCGTGTCAGAGTCGAAGAGGCTGGTTACAAGTTGATTGTCACTCCATCGGCCAAGCACTTCATTGCTGACGCTGGCTTCGATCCGGCTTTCGGTGCGAGGCCTCTGAAAAGGGCAGTGATGAAATATGTCGAGGATCCCGTGTCTGAGTTCATCATCTCCGACAGGATTCTGCAAGGCCGGAGGAAGAAAGGTTCGTTCGGGCTTAGGACTCTCCGTGTCGGTCTGACCGCTGACAAGGAGAACACCCTTGTGTCCCTAAAGGAAGAGGAAATCGCGTTGGTAGTCAAATGATTATGCGCCCTTAACTGCTCCCTCGAACTCCAACCCCATGTCTCCCATTATCTCCATGAGGGCAGTGAACGATGATTCTGATGAGATCATTGACGCGAGCTTTTCGAGATTATATTCAGTGTTTCTCATGACTTTGTTTTTTTTTGTTTCTGATGCAAAGGTAGCCTGAGCTTGTGCCAAAACGCGGCACAAACTGAAAAATCATTGCAGAATCGGCTGAAAAATGGGTTGTGTATTGCGGTGTTGTCTCTATCGGTTTTTTTTGTTATTTTTGCATGTTTAACTATAATGTATTCAACATCACGATATGGATATTGAGGAAAAGAAAGAGGAAGGCCAGACTGGCATCATCGAACCGGTTGAGATTGATCACGAGATGCGTACTGCGTACATCGACTATTCGATGTCCGTTATTGTCTCTCGTGCGCTACCTGATGCTAGGGACGGCCTGAAGCCAGTGCAGAGGAGAGTACTTTTCGGAATGGACGGTCTTGGCCTGTCATATTCAGGACCGACACGTAAGTGTGCCAAGATTGTGGGTGAGGTGCTCGGTAAGTATCATCCGCACGGAGACTCTAGTGTTTACGATGCCCTTGCCAGACTGGCGCAGCCTTGGAACCAGCGTTACCCTATGATTTTCGGTCAGGGTAACTTCGGCTCCATGGACGGAGACCCGGTGGCCGCCATGAGGTACACCGAGGCGAAGCTTCAGAAGATGACAGATGATGTTCTTGCCGACATCGACAAGAACACTGTGGACATGACTCTCAACTTTGATGACACTGAGGAAGAGCCTACTGTGTTGCCAACAAAGGCCCCACTGCTTCTGCTGAACGGATCGTCTGGTATCGCAGTCGGAATGGCCACGAACATGGCTCCGCACAATCTTGGCGAATGCTGTGACGCCATCTGCGCCTACATCGACAATCCTGACATCGACACTGACGGCCTGATGCAGCACATCAAAGGTCCGGATTTCCCGACCGGTGGCATCATTATGGGTGTTGGTGGGATTAAGGAAGCCTATGAGACTGGTCGTGGCAAGGTCGTAGTTCGCGCCAAGACCGAGATTGAGGTCGCTGACAATGGTCGTGAGACCATCGTTGTGACCGAGATTCCGTACATGGTCAACAAGAAGGAGATGATCGAGAAGATCGGCCAGATGGTCGAGGACAAGAAGATCGAGGGCATCACCTACATCAACGATGAGACATCACGCGAGGGTGTCCGCGTTGTGATCAGGGTAAAACAGGGCTGTAACTCCAATGTCGTGCTCAACACTCTGTTCAAGTACACCCAGCTTCAGTCCAGTTTCGCGTTCAACAATGTCGCCCTTGTCAAAGGACGTCCAAGGACACTGTCCCTCAAGGACATGATCGCCAACTTTGTGGAGTTCCGCCACGATGTCATCATCCGCAGGACCAAGTTTGAGTTGGAGAAGGCTCAGAAGAGGGCCCACATCCTTGAAGGTCTGCTGAAGGCTATTGACGTCATCGATGAGATTATCCACATCATTAGGCACTCTGCCAATGTGGACGAGGCAAAGGCCGAGTTGATCTCCCGCTTCGAGTTCACGGACGCCCAGGCGACAGCTATTGTCGAAATGAGACTCCGTCAGTTGACTGGCTTGGAGAGAGAAAAGCTTCAGGCTGAATATGACGAACTTGAGAAGTTTATCGCCCGCTGCAACGAGATTCTCGGCAGCGTGGAGGAGCAGATGAAGGTCATCAAGGCAGAGACAATCGAGCTTAAGAACAAATATGCAGACCCTAGAAGGACAGAGATCCGTCCTTCCGCAGGTGAGTTCAACCCGGAGGACTTCTACGCTGATGAGGACATGGTCATCACGATTTCCCATTTGGGCTACATCAAGAGGACCCCTCTGACGGAGTATCGCACTCAGGCGCGCGGTGGTGTCGGAATGAAAGGAAGCGCGACGAGGGATGAGGACTTCATCGATCACATCTACATCGCGAACATGCACTCCACGATGCTCCTCTTCACCCAGACTGGACGCTGCTATTGGCTCAAGGTCTATGAGATTCCGGAAGGCTCAAGGGCTTCAAAGGGCCGCGCAATCCAGAACGTGCTCAACATTCCTAACGACAAGATCCTGGCCTACATCAATGTCAAGACCCTCAAGGATCCTGAATATGTCAGCGGCAACAACATCGTGCTGATTACCAAGAGGGGAATCATTAAGAAGACTTCTTTGGAGGCATATTCACATCCAAGAACAGCCGGAGTGAATGCGGTTAACCTCCGTGAGGGTGATGAACTGGTGGAGGCTTTGCTGACCAACGGCAACGAAGAGATTCTGATCGCTGCTCGCGAGGGACGTTGCTGCCGTTTCGATGAGACTGATGCCCGTCCTATGGGCAGAAACTCCACTGGAGTACGTGGCATTAATATTGATGACGACGATGAGGTCATCGGAGCCATCAATTACGATCCGAAGGCAGAAGATGCTTCAGCGCACACTGTGCTTGTGGTGAGTGAGAACGGATTCGGAAAGAGAACCGATTTCGATGAGTATCGTATCACCAACCGAGGCGGTAAGGGTGTCAAGACCATCAACATCACCGAGAAGACCGGCAAGTTGATTGCCATCAAGAACGTGACAGAGAACGATGACTTGATGATCATCGAGAAGTCCGGTCTGACGATAAGGATGGCGGTTTCCGACATCAGAGTGGCTGGCAGGGCGACCCAGGGTGTGAAACTGATCAACATCAAGAACGGTGACTCGATTGCGGCCATCTCGACAGTTGAGAAGAGTGGAGATGAGGAACAACCGACAGCCGAAGAGTCTTCTGAGGCACCACAGGAATAGTTTATTTAGAAACAACTAAATACCAATAATCATGAAAAAGACATTGATTGTTTTGGCATTGCTCGCTTCCTTCCATGTAGCGAATGCCCAGTCTAACGTGAACTCTGCCGCCAAGGCGGTTGAGAGTGCTCTTGCTGCTTCCCAGAACGAGAAGAAGGCTACTAAGGTGGCCACCTGGATGAAGCTTGCCCAGACCTACATCGACGCTTATAGTGCACCTGCCGGAAATGTTTGGCTTGGAGCCGACATGAACTCCCTCCAACTTTCTATGGGTTCAGAGAAGCCTTCTTCTGTTGAGACTGTCACCATTGGTGGTGTCCAGTACACAAAGCAGGTCTATGAGAACAAGAATCTGTACTTTAACGCTAATGGACAACTTGCTGTGATTGAGGTTACCAAGCCTGTAGTAGAAGATGCTCTTTCAAAGGCTCTCGAAGCTTACAAGAAGGCTTATGAACTCGATGAGAAACATAGCAAGGACAAGGACATTAGCGCTGGAATCAAGACCATCTCCGAGAAGTTTAATCAGGAAGCTTACAATTCCTACACCCTTGGGGATGTAAAGCAGGCAGAAGCTTACTTCGAGGCTGCTGTTGAGGCTGCTGCACAGAAGCCTTACGGCCAGATTGACACAAGCTCTCTTTACAATGCCGCTTTTACGTCATGGAGCATTGAAAATTTTGCAAAGGCCAAGACATTGTTTGACAAGTGCTTGAGCTACGGCTACTACGGAGACAACGGTGAAGTGTTCGCCAAACTTTCTGACTGCGTTTCACGCATTGACACAACTGCTGCCGGAAAAGCATCAGCAAAGGATTATCTTGAGCAGGGATTCCAGAAATTCCCTACAAGCGAGAGCATAGTTTTCGGACTCATTAACTACTACATGACTAGCGGTGAGGGCACTGATAGACTGTTTGAACTCCTCCAGCAGGCTAAATCTACATCTCCTGACAACGCTTCTCTCTACTACGTAGAAGGACAGGCCTACAAGCAACTCGGTGATCTTGACAAGGCCGCGAAGGCTTATGATGAGTCCGCTGCCAAGGATCCAAAGTATGTTTATGCCTACATCGGAAAGGGTCAGATGTACTATGACAAGGCACTTGAACTTCAGGAGAAAGCCCAGAACGAACTTGACGATGCTAAGTACATGGCTCTCGTACAGGATTTCGAAGTGACATTGAAGAAGTGTATCGAGCCATTTGAGCAGGCCTATGTTGTTTGCGAAGATGCCGCTATCAAATCAACCATCGCTGAGTACCTCAAGCAGATCTACTATCGTTTCCGTGATCAAGATCCTAAGTATCAGGCCGGCTACGAGAAGTATAACGCCCTTCTGAACAACTAGTTGGTACTATGTGACGAATAAGTGCTTGACTTATAAGCAATAACGCAATCGCCTTTAGCTAAATTTGGCTAGAGGCGATTATTTTGTTCCTTGATATTCAATCAGTTGCCTGTTACGGACGAATCCCCGGCCTCCTTGCGGTCGAAGGCCTTGACAATCTTGCTGACAAGCGGGTGGCGGACGATGTCCTCGTTGGTGAAGAAGATGGTGCTTACGCCCTTGAGGTTCTTGAGGAGGCTGATTCCGCGCAGCAGTCCTGAATCCTCACGGCGCGGAAGATCGACTTGGGTAGCGTCACCGGTCACGATGAATTTGGCGTTCATGCCCATTCTGGTGAGGAACATCTTCAGCTGTCCAAGATTCGTGTTCTGGGCTTCGTCAAGGATGACACAGGCGCGGTCTAAGGTACGGCCTCGCATGTAAGCCAGCGGAGCTATCTGGATGGTGCCCTCCTCGATGAACTCTTGTAGTCTTTTGGGCGGAATCATGTCACCCAAGGCATCGTACAGTGGCTGGAGGTAAGGATCCAGTTTGTCTTTCAGGTCTCCGGGCAGGAATCCGAGCCGTTCACCGGCCTCGACGGCAGGACGTGTCAAGATGATGCGTTTGATTTCTCGGTTTTTCAGCGCCCTTACCGCCAGAGCTATCGCAACGTAGGTCTTTCCGGTTCCGGCAGGGCCGACTGCGAAGACAAGATCGCTCTCGAAATAGGCCTTGACCATCTCCTGCTGGGTCTTGTTACGAGCCTTTATCGGCTTGCCCTCAGTACTGTGGACGATGATCGCCTCTCCGTTCAGTTTGAAATTGTTGGGCGAGTTCTCTCCATCGAAGATGTCCTCGACATCAAAGGCCGTGAGGTTCATCTTGTGCATCCGTCGCTCGATCAGCTCAGCGAATTTCTGGTTAAACTCCTGAATGTCATTTTCTTTGCCTTCGAGGTGGATCTCGTTGCCTCTCGCGACAACCTTAAGCCCATGAAAATAAGAGCAAAACTCTTCGAGTATCTTGTTTCCGACCCCGAAAATCTCGATGGGGTCGATTGCGTCAAGCGTTATTGTTTTCTTCATTGTCAATCAATTATTCCTGTTTCTTTCTTTACCCTCTCGTACGAGGCAATCATCTTGTCGTAGTCCCATGGATTGATCCAAAGTTTGCGTTTACCGACATATTCCTTGATAGGGATTGTGGTGTAGCCGCGCGTCAGGTTGCCTGGCCTTGAGCACCATGTCAGCGTCAGAAGCGGCTCCAGCATATTCTTGTTCCCAAGCCAGTCCTTCGTGAAGCGCAGCGTCACCATCATCCCGACTTGAGTGTTCTGAGCGCTCATGTTCGAGATGAAATTTCCTAATGAATATACCACCGGCACTTCCTTCACTTCAACCCCGTTCTTCGAAGAAACTGTTATAGTCTCAATGTCTTGCAGTACATGCGGGTGCGCTCCGACCACTGCGTCACACCCTTTATCCGCCAGCCAACGAGCCAACCGGCCCTGCGAGGCTGAGTGTCTGAGGACATATTCATTGCCCCAATGAGGCAGCGCTATGATGAAGTCGGCTCCTGATTCCCTTGCCCTTCGAATCGCGTCAGCTATCTCGGTGGTATCGATCCGGTGGACTTTGGGGTACTCTTCCCTGATGCCGCAGTTAGTGCCGTAAGTGAAGTTGATGAGTGCGAGGCGGATGCCCTTAGAAACGACCTTCAGCGGAAACCGCAGCGAGTCATCCTTAGCGGAAACAGAGGTGCCGGTGTGCCTGACGAGCCTGTCTTTCTCCATTTTTGAATATATTCCCAGAGTCCTTTGCACTCCCTTACTTCCTTTGTCAAGAATATGATTGTTCGCGGTCAGGAATATGTCAACGCCACTTTTCGCAACCGCCTCGGCATAACTGTCCGGTGCCGAGAAGCATGGGTAGCCGGTGTATGGTTTTCCGGCCAGAGTGAATTCCATGTTGGCCACGGCGATGTCCGCTTCCTTGATCAGATGCTCAATCTTTGGGAAACACTCCGAAAAATCGAAGTCATCCTCTCCGACCCTTGCATTCGCAATCTGGTCCCGATGCATCATCATGTCTCCCATGATCACAACGCTGACAGTGTCCGTTGCAAGGAAGAATGGATGCTGAACGTTCAGCCCTTTGATAAGACATGGCTCCGTCTTACTACTTAGCTGCAAAGAGCTCTCCCGGAGGTCTTGTCCTACCGCAGAGCTTGCAAGTGTAAGAAACAGAAGGCTGAATGTCAGAATTTTCCGCATGCACAAAGATAACAATACGCATTGGATTTTCAGTAATCATAGCTGAATTACTTGTACTATTCTTAGGCTGCCTATATTACAGATTTTTCTATGCCGACCTGTTGGTTACTCTTGTTTTGTAAAAATATTCCGAACATCCCTTGCGATTGTGAAAATTATTCGTATCTTTGCAATCTCTAACACGGTGCGATTAGTTCAGTTGGTAGAGCACCAGATTGTGGTTCTGGGTGTCGTGGGTTCGAGCCCCACATCGCACCCCCAAATAATAAGCGGTCACAGAGTTTGTCGAAGTGACCGCTTATTATTTTGTTGGGTATGACATAACCGCAGTAACTGGCGTGACAGCCCCAGAGGGGCACGGGGAAAGGATGGACCAAGTCCAAAGCCCCGTGCTAAAGAAGTAAAGTAAAAATATGTATGTACCTTTGTGGAAACATTACAAAAGGCTTTCAGTCACATGTCGAATCTGTGCCGTTGGAATTCGGACCGGGCTGAAAAACTCAATGGCAAAAGTACAGACTTTTCATGGGAATGAGCCTTCCATGCGCTTCGGATAGGTTTTGACGTGAAGGCGTTCCGTAAATCCGCTCCTTCATCATCACGAGACGACCGCTATAGAGGCCTGCCTCAGCTTGTACCCTGACTTGAGACCTCATGGCGCATGGGTACAGGTTGAAATTTCGATGCCGGAGGGAATTGACGACATTATTACACTATAATGTCGTTCAAAACCGACAAATGGAGGGATTCGACGGCACTTCGCGGCAAAATTGTCGTTCGACCTCTCAACTTCTGGGGTCTGGAATCAGGTGTGATTTGTAAATCATTGTTAATAAATAGTTTAGCTACATATCTTTGGCGATTTATAACTCAAGACAAAGTGCTAACTATATGATAATTAATGTATTATCCGCCACTCGCTGACGCTGAACATGTTGCGTTTAGTCATAGAGTAAGTGATACTACTTCTCATGAAAATGAAGCGATTTACCTTGCGTTGCCCGCTGTTGCTTGGAGGACATGGCGCCCCTTTACCCGGATAGGGCGCGCGAAGCGCGTAGGCCACCAATATCAGATAGCAACGGCATAGGTGCGAACGTATTCGCTATAAAGTTTTCCCCGAAACCCCTTCGGTCGCTTCGCTCCAATGGCATGGTTGACAGAAGCTCAGTGACCGAGCGTTGCTCAGCGATGGAGTGCTCCGGCCCATCCGAGCCTTAGTGTGAGGCCTGCGGTGTCTGGATAAAGGGAGCCTTTGTCTGCGTAAAGGCCGATGCCCAGAAGGGTTGTGTTGCCGATTACGCGTTTAGGCAATGTGAGCTCGAATGCACCTGAAACCTGCCTTGGAACCGAATCATAGAGCGGGTCTGATTGACCATACTTTCCGAAATTTTTACTGTATGTAACTTTCAATAAGTAGGGAACTTTTCTGAATATTTTACCTCCCAGACCGACATTCCACGCGATGATTCTGTTGTTGGACACTCCCTTGGTGATTCCATTCTCATCCTTAGGGGCGAGAGTGAAAAGAGGAAGCCCTATCGAACGCCCATTGTAAGTCCAGGCGGACTGATATTCACCATTGTTGAAATAATTGTCGCAGCCACCTACAATGTAAACCTTTTTGTCAGGATTCCTTTTAAGTTCCTCTTCTGTGGCCGGCCTGTCATGCCGCGTCCCGGACTGCCATTTTGTGTAGATGTACTCTAAAAGCAAGTCGCTGACCCACCGGTCTTTGTCTTTGAAAGAAAAATGCAATGTGTTGACAGCATCTGGAAAATTCTGGAAACCTACACCGGAGCCATCCTCGAAAGGTCTGTCATGTTGGAAGGTCAGATGCCACCTGTCTTGATCAAGATCTAGGCGAAGCAATTCGCGCCCAAGATGATTGCCTAAAGCATTGATCTGATCGCTAGTCGTTGCTCCATCTCCTCCACTGGCCGCTACCATAATCCTAAGATAGTCGGAGAAACGCTGAGGCTGTTTTCCATGATCAGGAGAGGTTCCGCCCCATTGTGACCAAAGATCCAAACCACCAGTAAAAGACAACCTTTTGCTTAAGTTCAGCTTAAAGTACAAAGCCTGATTGTGAAGTAGGGTGTGTTTTACGTACCGATTGTCCCAAAGTCCATAGTCTCCGAAGTCGAACCTAAATGCAAGCACATTCTTAGTGAAAGGTACGTTTACCCACTCAGAATGCAGGCGATAGCCAGGAAAACTCAAAGAGTTGTCAGTCCACATCAGATTACCACCAGTAACCGAAAGCCCATCGAACTCGGTTGCTCGCCTGCGGATTCCAAGGTCAAGATTCAGTTTTTTCCATCCGGCCCCGACATAGAGCTCCTGAACCATGCCACGGAGACTTTTGCCATCGCAGTTGTGCACTTCGTCATTTCCTTCCGCAGCAGCGTAACCAGCCAATCCTATTCCCCAATCCAACCGAAACGAATTGCTTTTAAAACCAGTCCCATTTACTCCTCCTCTCAATAGCCCTCCAGAAGTCTCAGGATAGACCCCACCTTTGTTGGTATGACTCCAAAATGGCAGTGCCCTCTTTGTCGAGCCAAGTCCGCTCATTTCAACGTACCAGTTGCCGAAGTCGTTATCTTCTGCGTAGGAATATGATGTGGCGACCAAAGCCGAAGCCATCATAATAAGCAACTTATTGTAAATCATGAGCTATGTATTAAGAATGAAAAGTAATATTCTAGATGATTCTATTGGCTACTTTTAACGCTGAAGCCTATTTCTTCCGGACTGATTTCAGCAGACTTGTCATCAATGGTCGTGGCACAAATTCGAACATAACGGCAGGTTGTCGAGGAACCGAAAGACACGGTCATGGGAACAGGGTTGTGCATGATGTTGCTGAACTCTCCCTCTTTTATGACTGTATTCCATTGAACCCCATCGTTGCTCACAGCGAAACTGAAGCGGAATGCCATCTCAGATCCCGTTCTGCTTTTCAATGGCGCATAAGTGAAATCGCTCAGTGTAAAGCTATTGCCTAAATCAAAGACTAAAGGACTCGTGCTTTTTACAATCCAATTTTCACGTGGTATGTCATTCCAGTCTGCTTTGTTTAGCATGCCAGCGACCTCAGGAGCGAGGAAGGCTCCTACACGGCAAAGATGAGCTTCGGCCCTAGACTCTGTGATGCGCACTCGGATGGCACTTAGATTTGATTCGGGAAAACGGACAAGACGTTTGTAACCGATTGTCGTTCCCTGACAAAGGAATTTCCACTTGTCTCCCTCCAAACCTTCAACAACGAATGACTCGACCCTCTGTCCACGAGTGATGTCTTCCTGAAGCATCACAGCGTTTACTCGTGAGTCTTTTTTCAACCGATATTCTCGCTCGTCCCCAGGAGCAGCATTCCAAAGCCTTCCTCCTTTCCGAACTCGATCATTACTGAATGTTCGGTTCAGATAGCCGGACAACTCCTGAAGCCTAGCCGAATCGACTTCGTGTATGTGGCCTCTTTTGTCCGGAGGAATGTTAAGCAGCAGCACAGAGTTTCGTCCTACTGATTGGAAGTAGATGTCCACCAATTCTTTGAGACTTTTGACTTTGCTGTCTTGTGCAGCTGTGTAGAACCACCCTGGACGGATGGAGACATCTACTTCTGACGGGTACCAAAACATCTCGGAGGCTTTCTCGATCATGTCCCTTCCACCGAGATCTTTGGACAAGTTATTGATTTTTAACTGCCCGTTATTCTTGTCTGCCCTTGAGTACGATGACGGGGTAAGTACAGTGGCACTCCATTCGGTCTCGCGCCCCTTTCCACTTTCGTTTCCTACCCAACGTACGTCATCACCCATGATTGCAGTCACTGCATGCGGCTGAAGTGTGCGAATGATACTTAGGATTGAGTCCCAGTCATAGACTTGTACGCGTCCGTTCGGCCCTTCACCGTTCGCCCCATCGAACCAAACCTCATCAACTTCGCCATATTCAGAAAGCAATTCCGTGAGCTGGGTAATGAAGAACTTGTTGTAGGCAGGGGAGTCTCCGTAGCAAGGTGCGTTGCGGTCCCAAGGGGAAAGGTAAACACCGAATTTCATTCCATATTTTGTGCACGCATCGCGTACTTCACGCACGACATCGCCTTTTCCTCCCTTCCATGAGGCCGAAGCTACAGAATGAGTCGTGGTCTTGGTTGGCCATAGGCAAAAGCCATCATGGTGTTTAGCCGTAAGAATGGCCATTTTGAATCCAGCCTGACTCAATGTTCTAATCCATTGATCAGCATCAAGATCAGAAGGGTTGAATATGCGAGGATCTTCCTTACCATCACCCCACTCGCGCCCGGTGAAAGTATTCATCCCGAAATGAAGGAATGCCGTAAGTTCAAGATTCTGCCAGTCGAATTGTTCTTTTGAAGGAACAAGCCTTGCCGCAAGGTTGACCTTTTCCTCAAGCGAGCAACCCTTAGGGAACACAAGATGCTTTACGGAATATTCACGACTGTCTTGGGCGTGAACCATTACTGCCGACAAAAGCAGGAGAAGAGTGATGGTTAAATGTCTCATTGCTTATTGAATATGTGTTATGTTTTCGTTATGTCTAGAAAGGTGGTAAGAATATGTCCGGTTCATTTCTTTATCCTTGTCGAAGGATGCGCCAGGATCTGCACATCAATGCCATCAATCTTGTAGCCCTTGAAACGTCGAGCGAGCAATTTCCCTTCAATTTGGGAATATAGTTCATCGTCAATCACATCGGAATACACATGACTGACAGTGTCGTAAAGGTGAAAGTGCTTAAAGGTGTTGACATCGAAGTACATCTTGTTGTTTTCACTGAGCCGATGATGGTATATTCCAAGAAGAGAAAGTTGGGTCAAGATGTTGTAAACCGAGGCGACCGTGACCTTCGCCTTTTTTGCGGCCAAAATTTCTGCTGTTACCATGTCAGCGCATGCGTGGCCGAGTTTAAGCATAGCTTCGTGAACTGCAATTCTTTGCGGGGTTATCTTTAGCCCTTTCTTTTTCAATAGTTCTCGAAATTCTACAATTGTAGGTGCCTTGCTGTTTTTCTCCATCCGTACCTTTATCCTTTGTTATTTGCAACATGTAATTGTGCAAATTTATAAAAATTCTAAGAAACAACCGCTATAGATCTTGAAATTCTAAAATCTGACCGTCTCGGTCGCTTGGGTAATCACGAATTATGGCTATATTTGTAAGTTAAGAATATTCTTACAAAATGGAAAAGACTAGATGCTTAATCATAGGAGGCGGCCCTTCTGGCTACACAGCTGCGATTTACGCTTCCAGAGCTGCCCTTGATCCAGTCCTTTATGAAGGAATGGAGCCGGGGGGACAATTGACGACAACGACAATCGTGGAAAATTTTCCGGGATTCCCGGATGGTGTCGATGCGAACCAGTTGATGGATGGGATGAGAGCTCAGGCCAAACGGCTTGGCGCTGACATCAGAAGAGGTGTCGTGACTGAGGCCGATTTTTCAACACGTCCTTTCCGTGTCATAATTGATGGCGAGACCGAACTGGAAGCGGATACCGTGATTATTGCAACCGGAGCAACTGCAAAATATTTAGGACTTCCGTCCGAACAGAAATTCCGTGGTATGGGAGTTAGTGCTTGCGCTACATGTGACGGATTTTTCTACAGAAAGAAAGATGTTGCAGTTGTCGGTGGTGGTGACACGGCTTGTGAGGAAGCGACTTATCTTGCAAACCTTTGCCATAAAGTCTATATGATTGTCCGCAGGGATGTGTTCAGGGCTTCCGTTGCAATGCAGGAAAGGGTTAAGAACACACCAAACATTGAGATTCTTTGGAATTGTAACACTCAAGAAGTCCTTGGAGATGAGTCTGGAGTGACTGGAGTTAGGGTGCAGAACAAAGATGGTAAGGTTTTTGATGTCAAGGTCGATGGACTTTTTCTAGCCATTGGACATCATCCGAACTCGGACATATTCAAGAAATACATTGAGACTGACGAGAACGGCTATATTGTCACTGATGGCAAGACTTCCCAAACCAATGTTGAGGGGGTTTTTGCAGCTGGAGACGTTCAGGATCCACGATTCCGACAGGCAATCACTGCTGCGGCATCGGGATGCCGTGCTGCTTTGGAGGCGGAAAAATTCCTTTTGTCACATTGATTATTAATGTACTGATTTTGATATGCTAAAGACTACTCTGAAGTTTGCTTTTGCCGTTTTTGCGGTTGCTTTCTCCTTACAATCCTGCAAATCGGAATATGAAGCTCTCTTGAACGGAAATGATGTTGATGCCAAATATGCTGCTGCCTTTGACTACTTCAATCACGGCAAGTACAGCAAGGCTGCGCAATTGTTTGAATCAATGTCTGTTTTGACTAGTGGAACTGATAGGGACGACACTGTCCAGTACTATTGGGGGTTGAGCAATTACCGTTTCAAGGACTACTACACTGCCGAAACCAATTTTACGAAATTCCTTACGAACTTTCCTCGCAGCCCGTTCGCTGAGGAGGCCGCTTTCCTTAGAATCGACTGTCTTTATCGTTCCACACTGCGCTACGAGTTGGATCAGGTTCCGACTCACAATGCGATTAGTGTCATTAGTCAGTACATGATCGAGAATCCTGACAATAGCCATTCTGCGATTTGCCACAGGATGTTGAAAGAACTGAATGACAGGCTTGACAAGAAAGCTTACGAGAATGCCCGACTTTACTACAGAATGGAGGACTACAAGGCAGCAAGGGTCGCTTTTAGGAATATTCTTAAAGATGATGCGGAGAACATCTACCGTGAGGACATACTTTATTACATAGCGATGTCTTCCTATAAGTATGCTTTGCTGAGCGTTGAGGAGAAGCAGAAGGATCGTTACATGACTTTCGTTGACGACTACTATAATTTCATCGGTGAGATTCCAGATTCTCCATACAGAAAGGAATTGGACGTTATGTACCGTAGGGCTCAAAAGGCTCTTGGGCGTTACACTGGGGCGGAAGAAGATTTGGGAACGAAGGAAAAGGACTTCGAAAGAGAAAGAAAAAAAGTATTGAAACAATCCCAGGAGTAACCAACGTACATTATTTAGACAAGAAATTATTTAAGAATATGGATATTAAAAAGAAAGTCCCTTCAAACACAATTACCAGGGACATCAAGTATCTTGCAGAGCCGACAGGCAACATTTATGAGACGGTTGTAATCCTTTACAAGAGAGCAAATCAGATTGCTCTGGCAGAGAAAAAAGAGCTCGCTAAGAAGTTGGAGGATTTTCGTACTGACCGTGACACGATGGATGAGGTTTTTGAGAATCGTGAGCAGATTGAAATCTCAAAGTATTATGAGAAATTGCCTAAGCCGGATCTTATCGCCATTTCCGAGTTCCAAGACGGTGAACTTTACTATAGAATGGCGGGTTCAGGCAATGATGAGGGAATGCCGGTGCGTCCTGCCAAGGAAAACAATTCCGATGCTGAATAGCATTTGGGGCTATGCTTAAGTCCCTTCAGATTAGAAATTATGTTTTGATAGACTCTCTGGATGTAGAATTTCCAGAGGGTCTGATTATTATATCCGGCCAGACAGGTGCGGGTAAATCCATTCTTCTGGGTGCCCTTTCTTTGCTTCTTGGAACAAAGGCTGATGCTTCCGTGATAGGTGACACCGCGGATAATTGTGTTGTAGAGGCGGTCTTTGCTATTCCGACCTCTGACACAGTGATCAGTTCTGTTCTTGAAGAAAATGATGTTGATGTAGATGGGGGAGAGATAACCATTAGAAGGGTCGTCAACAAATCAGGACGCTCACGCTCATTCATTAATGATTGTCCTGTAAGCATTCAGGTGCTTCAAAGTATCTCTTCACGTTTGGTGGACATCCACTCGCAGCATCAGACCCTATTGTTGTCCGACAAATTCTTCCAGCTTTCCATGCTTGATCATTTCGCTGGCAATCAGTCTCTTCTTGAAAAATGTTCTGATGCCTACAAAGTTTACAAGGCTCTGGAAAAAGAGTTGGAAGTTGTCTCTGGTAAATTGTCGAGCTTGAAGGAAGAGAGAGACTACACCCAGGCGAGATGGCAACGGTTGGAAGATGCCCATCTTTGTGATGGTGAAATTGAGTCCCTTGAGGCTGAACAGAGGCAATTGTCCAATGCTGAGGAGATTAAGGAGAACCTTTCCGGCGTCATGGAACTGTTCTGTCCGTCAGATCCTAATGTTGAGTACCTTCCAGTCTCATCATCCCTTAAAGAGGCACAAAAGATGCTCGAAAGGATCAGTAGTTTTGTACCTGAAGCATCTTCGCTAGCCGAAAGGATTGAAAGTGCGCGCACGGAACTTGAGGACATCCTTGAGGACGTTTCTAGCATCAATTCTAAGATTGAACTTTCTAAAGAGCGTCTTGATTCGGTGGATGAACGTCTCTCACTTCTGTATGATCTTTTAAGAAGTTATACTACTTCCACAGTTGGGGAGTTGATTTCCAAACGAGATGCCTTGTCGGCCTCCCTTTTGGATTCTTCTACGTTGGAAACCCGTAAGTCTGAACTTGAATCAGAAATTGAAGTTCAAAGGCAGTCTGTTGAAAGGATATCCCAACTGCTCCATGAGTCACGACAAAAAGCCGTGGGGCCGTTTTCCAAGGCAATTACTGAATCGGTTCATTCGTTGGAGATGGAGCACGCTGTCTTTTCGGTAGAATTGTCCGAAGTTGGATTGTCATCCTCCGGCTCTGATTCTGTTCGATTCCTTTTCTCTGCATCAGGAAGCACTCCGCTTGATGTGGCCAAATGTGCTTCCGGAGGAGAATTGTCCCGCTTGATGCTCTGTCTCAAAGCGATGTTGGCCAAGTTTATGAACATGCCGACTCTAGTTTTTGATGAGATCGACACAGGTGTGTCTGGAAGCGTGGCCGACAAGATGGGCAGAATGATCTGCGCTATGGGACAGAACATGCAGGTTTTCGCTATAACCCATCTTCCACAGGTTGCAGCCAAGGGCAATGCCCATTATGTCGTAGAAAAAGAATATGATGTGCTTGGCAAGGCTAAGACCTCGGTACGACTTTTAGAAGGGCAAGACAGGGTGATGGAGATCGCAAGAATGCTAAGTGGCAGCAGCATTACTCCGGCTGCTGTGGAGAATGCAAAGGTCTTGCTTTCTGTCAAGTAATGTGACTATCGTTTGAGGGTCACTGAATAGTCTGGATTATAGACTATCCTTCTTACAGCTTCGTTGACGAATCCACCGCGTGCTGTCCTTACAAGATTGAATTCTGATTGCATCCCATCCCCTTTCAATGATGATGCCCTGTCCCATCTTTTGCCATATTCATTGGTTATTGATGAGAAGAATTTCATGAGATCATAGCCTTGGAAGGCAGTGCGGCTAGGTTCTGTGCCAAAGAGCGCGCGGTATTTCATCAAGAAATCTTGCACCTGTGGCGAATCGTAGTCAACGTAGTAGGACACGCTTGCATGAAGGCGAAGAGCGTGGAGTTGCTCAACATCAATTTCATCGTATGTCCTAAGTTTTGAGGTACAGTACAGCACAATGTCTTTTTTCTGGCTAGAAATCAGGTAAAGTAGTCGTATTACTTCGATGACAAATGCTTTACTGTCCGATGCTATCACGACTCGATTGGTTCCCATTTCCGTCATGGTTCTGGCGATGCGGTCCATGACTTGCCTGCCTTCAAGAAGATTGAACGAAATGTCGGAATGATTGAGACCAAAGTTACGTAACTCATTCATCACATTTGCCGAATAGCCGCTTACCGCAGCCCCTTTCTGAGTAATCACAATCAGTTTGTCGCTGTCTCTCAAATCTGTACGGATCCATTTGGCCATGTCTGAAATCTGGGCTCTTGTTGGGGCTGGAGCTTGGATCACGTTAGGAATTGTGTCTGCGATGCTTTCAGCCCTTGGGTCCAGTGGAGAGACAATCCATGTTTTTCCCTTGGAAGCGTTGACTGCTCTTGCAATGTCTGAGTTGGACACTGGGCCGATGACGAAATCACTTTCAGCAAATCTTTCCTCTGTGACTGGCATTGCACTGTTGGCCGCGTCATAGACATTCAGCTCGATTTTTCTGCCATCTGCGCCAAGATCCTTTGTCGCGAGAAGTACACCGCTGTAGAAGTCCATCATCTGGACATCAGCCTTTTTGGATGTGTTGAAAGGCAGAAGAAGGGTCATGCTGATCTGCTTGTCTTTCGAAAACAATTTGTCGAATATCCCTTCGGACTGCGAGTCTCCCATCGCTGTGGAATCAGCCTTACTGTCTGTGGTTTCCCCTTCGGACCCTTCTAAGGCTAGCTTTTCAGAGTTGAGAGTTATCCATTTCTCTGGATGGATAGGAATCTTAATCTCGTCTTTTCTGCGAACTTTTTCGGAGGTCATCCCATTGATGCCCATGATTGCCTCTTTAGGGATTCCGTACTTTTTTGCGATGGAGTTGAGATCTTCAAACCATTTAACCCTGTGGATGAAGAAGTCAGAGTCCTCTTTCTGCTCCTTCTCTTGTGTCTCTTTGACTTCAGTCTCTGGCTCATTCCCTTTCGCTATTGGAATAAGTAGGATCTGATCTTTCTTTAATCCTTCGGTCTCAAGATTCAGAGTTTTATTGGCATCGTAAATCTCTTGCAGGGTCACATGGTAGGCCTTGCAGATGGAGTACAATGTTTGGCGTTCCTGCACCACATGTGAGTAATAGACTTTGCCATCGTAGCGTACTTTTTCGGAGGAAACAACGACCTGTGGAGCGGAGTATTCTTGGGCTGCCATCCTGATTCCAAGGAAAGCAGACAGGCACAATATGGCCACTGAAACTGTCAAGCAGTGCTTCATCGTATTCTGTAGAGATTGTCTGAAAAATCCAGCAGTTTCCGGCTGAATGATTTCCATGAGAGCCGCTCTTTCTCGGCTCTGATTGAGTTTATGCAGAGTATCTTAAGATTGGAATCAGAGAAATATGTCTGGATCTCTTTTGCGATGCAATCTGGGTCCGCTTCCTGAGCCACAAGTCCGGTGCCGCAGTCTCCGATTGACTGGCGCAGACCTCCAACATCGGTGACGACCATCGGTACTTCAAAATGATAGGCGATAGCGCTTATCCCACTTTGAGTGGCGGATCTGTAAGGAAGTACGGCCAAATCAGCTGCTGAGAAGAAATCCTTAACCTCAGAGTCCTTGATGTAGCGAGTGAACAACTTAATCCTGTCTTTCGCAGGAGAAGCGTCAATAATTGTTTGGTACTTCTCGAACGAACCGTACGGCTCTCCGGCAACAATCAGTTGGTAGCTGTCATCGAGTTCACCGAATGCTTTGAGTAAAATGTCCAAACCTTTATAGGATCTGATTAGCCCGAAGAACAAAAGATTCTTCTTTCCGGGAGTCAGACTGAGGAGCTTTTCGGCCTTCTCTCTAGGCATCTTCTCTCCGAAATGCCCGTAGATAGGGTGGAACAATGTGACATTCAGAGCGTCTGGAGACAATCGGTGAAGATCCTCTGACACCTCATCGCAAAGCGTGACATTCCCCGAACATCCAGACAGAAAGTACTTTGTCAAAGGTGCATCGAAGAATTTTGGCTCGTGCGGAATGACATTGTGGAGGATAGAAATGACTTTACAGTGTTTCTTTAGCCTTCTCGCTATGTACCCCAAGGACGGAGCAAAATAGGACATCCAATAGCTGATGATCACAAGATCCGGTTTCCAATCCCGGATTGCTCGGTATGTCCGTCCATAAGTCAACGGATTAGCCGTATCCAACAGAGCTTCACTCTCGATGGGTACGGCATCATCATCCTTTGTGACATACTGAGTTTTACCTGGGAAGAGAAATTCCGGGTATTGTCTCTTAAAATTGAAAGCCTTGACAGTATGACTTTTACTCAGTTCCAAGAATAAACTTGCATTGAACTGAGAAATCCCTCCTCTGAAAGGGTAGAAGCAAGACAGAAGAGCTATTCGCAAAACCTACTCGGTTTTAGTCTCACTTCCTGTCGCTGAGGCGGCAGCCTTTCCGCTCTTGCCCTTGCTCTGGATGTACTCATCGTTGAGCCCTGCAAGAATCGCATCTGTCACATCCAAATCAGGATCTCCAGCAGCAACCGGAGCTGGGAGTACACTGCCTTGGGTGGCAATAATCATTGCGTACTTATGCTCTTCGTTGAATTTGTCAAGGAAGGTTTTGATGGCATCACCAATCTGATTCATCATAACCTGCTGCTCCTCAGCAATCTCCTGCTGTTTCTGGGCAGCGTAGTTGTTGAAATTGTTCTGCTGCTCTTGAAGTTTGATGTTTCTCTGCTCTGCAACTGAACGTACCAAAAGACCCTTGTCAAGATCAGACTGGAACTTGTTAACATCACTCTGAAGCTTGTTACCGCGTCTTGTGATTTCTTCCTGAATGCTCTGGACTTTGGTCTCCACAACTGATCTAAGGTCATTCGCCATGTCGTATTCGTCAATAACTCGGTCAAGGTCAAACCATACGATAGAACCGGCCTGTGCGGTGGCCTGAGCGACTTCACCTGAGGTGGTCTTTTTCTTGCCGTTACCGTTTGAAGTGAGCTGGATAATTCCGAGAGCGGCCACAGCAATGAGGGCTATGACGCTGATAATCAGTGGTGTTTGTTTCATTTTATTTTGTAATTAATAATATTCAAGGTTACAAATGTAGCTAAAAAATCTTAATCTTTGACAGATACGCTTGGATTGTTTTCTCAAGTCCCATGTAGAGAGCATCGCAGATGATTGCGTGACCGATGGAAACCTCGTCCGTCCAAGGGATTGTTCTTATGAAATATTCAAGATTCTCAAGACTTAAATCGTGGCCTGCATTCAGCCCCAAACCAAGCTCGCGGACGACTTTGGCCGTCTCAAGATAGGGCTTGATTGCATTCTCTGGGCCAGAAGGATAGTTCGCGGCATAGTCGGCAGTGTAGAGTTCCACTCTGTCGCAACCGCAAGCCAATGCTCCCTCAGCCATTTTTGGTGATGGGTCAATGAATATTGAGGTGCGGATCCCCTTGTCCTTAAATCTTGCGCATATGTCAGTCAGAAAACCTTTATGCTCAATCGTGTTCCATCCAGCGTTGGAGGTGATTGCGTCATGGGCGTCCGGTACAAGCGTAACTTGATCTGGAACGACTTCAAGCACCAAATCCACAAAGCTGGGAATAGGATTACCCTCAATGTTGAACTCGGTTGTGATAGTGGGCCTTATTGCTCTCACGTCCGAGTATCGTATGTGTCTCTCGTCCGGCCTTGGGTGAACAGTGATGCCTTCGGCACCGAATTTCTCACAGTCAATAGCTGCCTTTTCCACGTCAGGCATGTTCCCTCCGCGTGCGTTGCGAATGGTAGCAATCTTGTTGATGTTTACACTAAGTCTTGTCATGTTTTTACAACAAAAGAAACATACAAAAATAATGATTTCTGTTTAGTTTTAAGCAGAATTGTGCTATTTTTGAAATCTGTTTGTAATTTGGACTCATAACCAGAACAAGACATTGATGAAATTGGCGCTATATTCCAGAGAAGGTGATGCCTTGAAAGATAATAGGCTATCCTTTATGTTGGAGAGACTGGAGAAAGATTCGTTTGAACTTTGCGGTGTCAGCGGAGGCGAGAGAATCCCCTCCGGTACTGACATGGTGCTGAGCGTGGGAGGGGACGGGACATTCCTGTCGGCCTCGCAGTTGGTTGGAGAGTCCGGCATCCCCGTTCTGGGCGTCAACCTAGGGAGGTTGGGATTTCTTTCTGAATATAGCCCCGAAGAGGCTTGCAATGCCCTTTTGTCTGGGGACTGGTTCTTAGAAGACCGTGAGCTTTTGAAGACGGCCCCAAGTGCAAATTCTCTTTCTGCTGACCCTCAGTTCTGGCCTTATACCTTGAACGAAGTCTCTGTTCATCGTTCAGGGGCAGCTCTTCTTGGAATTGATGTGACCATTGACGGGCATGTCTTGCCTACCTATTGGGCCGATGGATTATTGGTTGCCACCAGCTCCGGCTCAACGGCATATTCATTGAGTGTGGGAGGGCCGATCTGCGCTCCGGATTCGAAGGTCCTGATCATCTCTCCGATAGCCCCTCATAATCTCAATGCCCGTCCTTTGGTTGTTCCAGATAGCACTTTGATCTCACTTTCCATGCGTTCAAGGGATGAGAATGTCATGCTTTCGATGGACAACAGAAATCATCTTGTGCCTCCATCGTTGACGCTTGACGTTAAGGTGGCACAGTTTTCGCTTAGGAGGGTTCGTCTTAATAATACCAGTTTCATAAAGGCACTGACAACGAAGTTGTTCTGGGGTGAGGACATCCGGAACAGCGGAGAATGACACTTTTTTTTGAATATGAACGAAAACAAGAATATACCGGCTCACGTGTCCGTCATCATGGACGGTAACGGCCGATGGGCACGCCAAAGAGGTCAGGAAAGAGTCGCTGGCCATTTTGAAGGAGTGGAAAGCGTAAGGGTATGTGTGGAGGCAGCCGCTGAGGCAGGGGTTAAATATCTTTCGATCTTCGCTTTTTCTGAGGAGAATTGGGAACGCCCCCAAGGAGAGGTCAGCTCACTTATGGGTTTGATGCTTAAAGCTATAGCAGATGAGATTGATTCTCTCGCCAAGAAAGGTGTCAGGTTCCGCGTTTTGGGTAACACTTCCAGACTGAGTCCGGAACTCTTGGCCGCAATCCGCCAAGCAGAAAAAAAGACCGAGCCGGCTCCGGGTAAGGAACCGTTGTTAACATTGGTGGTTTTCTTCAGTTACAGCGGCAAGTGGGACATTCTTCAGGCGGCAAAAAAGATGGCTAAAGAATATTCTAATGATCCTCAAGGCCTTGAAAACGTGAAGACAGAGGATTTTAGTCGTTATCTTGTCACAGCAGGAATCCCAGACCCAGACTTGATCATCCGAACTTCAGGAGAGGAAAGACTCAGCAATTATCTCTTGTGGCAGGCGGCATATTCAGAGTTCCTCTTTGTTGACACCCTTTGGCCTGATTTCCGACGGGACGAGTTTATGGCTGCGATTGAGGAATATTCTCATCGGAATCGCAGATATGGAAAAGTTAAATAACTTGCGTATATTTGCATCTTAATTCAATGAAATCGTATTTGATGAAAGCATATCGTATTTTGTGTTTCTTTGCCTTGGCTCTCGTTGCTTTACCTGTCATGGGCCAAGAGGTCGGAAAATCATTAGTTACTGGGGAAGTTGATTATGACCATCCTAAGAATTATTATGTGGGTGGTGTAACAGTGGAAGGAAATCATCAATTTTCTGACCAACAAATCATCTCCCTTACTGGTCTTCAGAAGGGTATGAGGGTGACGGTTCCGAGTGATGATCTTTCATCAATCGTGTCTAGATTGTGGATGCAGAGGTACTTCGAAAATGTAGCCCTTGAATTGGACCACCTGAGTGAAAACAAGGATTCTGCTTATTTTGTGATCAGGATTCAAGAGCGTCCAAGGGTCTCAAGATGGCTTTTTACTGGAGTCCGTAATGGGGAACGTAAGGATTTGGAAGAGAGGCTGAGCCTACGTCGAGGCGGAGAGTTTTCCGAATATGTCGCCAAGACTTCTACTGACATCATCAAGCGTTTCTACGCAGACAAAGGGTTCCTTAATTGTAAGGTGGATGTCCAGACCCAAAAGGATTCCATCGTAAAGAATGCGATTAAGGTGAATTTTGCGGTGGATCGTGGAACTAAAGTTAGAATCCGAGACATCAAGTTTGAAGGAACTGAAGGCTTTTCTGACTTCAAATTGTCCCGCTCTATGAAGAAGACCAAGGCGAAAAAATGGTATAACTTCTTCAATAGTAAGAAATTCAATCAGAAAGAATATTCTAACGACAAAGTCAGCCTCATCAGCAAACTCAACGAGTCCGGTTATCGTGACGCCCGCATTGTCAAAGACTCCATCTATTATGTCACTCCGGACAGGCTTGGGATTGACCTGAAGATTGATAAAGGCAAGAAATACTATTTCAGGAACATATCCTGGACCGGTAACTCAGTCTATTCCACCGACCAGCTCAATGCCATTCTTAACATACGCAAAGGGGATCCTTACGATGTGGTGACGATGCAGAAAAGGCTTTTGGGCGGAGGAAAGCAAGGCGACCAGGATGTGTCCAAGGTCTATCGAGACAATGGTTACCTCTTCTTCAATGTGACACCGGTCGAACTGAACATCGAGGGGGATTCTGTTGATGTAGAGATGAGGATCTCGGAAGGTAAGCAGGCTACCCTCAATAATATCGTCATAAACGGTAACACGCTTACCAACGAAAGAGTTGTCCGAAGGCAACTAGCCACAAGACCGGGTTACCTTTTCAGCCAAACCGATTTCGAGAGATCTATTAGGGAAATCGCCTCATTGGGACAGTTCGATCCAGAGGCCATCGCGGATCCGTCGAAGGGTTGGTCGATCATTCCTAACCAATTGAACAACACAGTGGATGTGGTTTATAATGTGACGGAGAAGCCTTCTAGCCAGCTGGAACTCTCCGGAGGTTGGGGAGCCAACACTTTCGTGGCGACTGTTGGAGTTAACTTCAACAACTTCTCGACAAAGCGTCTGTTTGACAAGAATGCGTGGAGACCTGTCCCACTTGGTGACGCACAGAACCTTTCTCTCCGTTTCCAGACTAACGGTACTTACTATACTTCTCTAGTATTCGGATTTTCCGAGCCTTGGCTCTTCGCTAAGAAACCAACATCCTTGAACCTTCAGGCCTACTATACGAGACAGACGAACTCCTATCTTGCTATCGGATTGCTCTCCAACGACAAGGTAATGCAGGTCTATGGTTTCTCTGCTGGAATCGGTACTCGTCTGAAATGGCCGGACAACTATTTCGTGCTGTACAACGGCCTCAATTGGCAGATTTATGACCTAAAGAACTGGATTAACGGTTACTTCATGTTCAATGATGGTAAATCCCATAATCTGAGCTACACAATCAGCTTGAGTCGAAACTCTACTGACCAGCAGATCTATCCTCGTATGGGATCGAACTTCAGCGCTAGCCTCCAGCTCACTCCGCCATATTCATTGTTCAGGAAAAAGGATCTCGGCACTCTTGATGCCAACGGCAATCCGACAAAGGTGTCAAGCTATAAAGACATCAACTATGACAATTGGAGTTCCGCCCAGCGTTACAAATGGATTGAATACCACAAGTGGAAAATCAGCGGTGAGCTCTACACTAAGGTAATAGGTGACTTCGTGATCATGACACGCGCGCAGTTCGGCTATCTTGGCTACTACAACCGCAAGTGGGGCTACTCTCCGTTCGAAGGTTTCAGAGTCGGTGGTGACGGTATGTCGGGCTATGACACTTACGGAGCTGACATCATCGCCCTTCGTGGTTACGAGAATTACGCCCTTACGCCTTGGGCTGCCACTCCGTACAACTCAAACGGCTACTATGCTGGCAATGTTTACGACAAGTTCACGATGGAGTTCCGTTACCCTGTCATCCTCCAGCCTCAGTCCACGATTTACGTTCTGGGCTTCCTTGAAGGAGGTAACTGCTGGTCAGACATCAAGAATTTCAATCCGTTCCAGATCAAGCGTTCGGCAGGTGTCGGTGTGAGGGTATTCCTCCCGATGATCGGTCTGCTTGGAATCGACTGGGGTTATGGTTTCGACAATTCAGAAAAGGGGGACAGGAGCCAGTTCCACTTCTTGATCGGACAACAATTCTAAATAATATTCTTACATTTGCATTTGAATAAACACGAAACTGATAAAAAGCTATAAAAATGAAAAAGATTCTTATGATCGCCGCAATGGCGTTGTTTACTCTGACCGCTTCCGCTCAGGCGAAGTTCGCGTATGTTGATTTCAACGAACTAGTGATGCTCATGCCTGAGGCAGATGCTGCTAGAACACAGATGCAGGCAGCTCAGAAAGAGGCTCAGGAGACCCTTCAGAGCATGATGGAAGAGGCTCAGACCAAGTACAACGAGTACCAGCAGAAGCAGGCTACTTGGACTCCAGCCATCAAGTCAAGCAAGGAGAAGGAACTTGGTGAAATCCAGAACAGAATCCAGGAGTTCCAGCAATCAATCCAAGCCGAGCTTCAGCAGCAGAACCAGCAGCTGATGGATCCTATCTACAAGAAGGCTCAGGAGGCGGTTGAGACACTTGCCAAGGCTGGTGGCTATCTGTTCGTGTTCGAGACTTCCCAGTTCCTCTATGTTGACAAAGCTCAGTGCAGGGATCTTACTCCAGACGCAAGGAAGGCACTGAATATTCCTGAAGGAAGAACATTGGAGGATCTCCAGAAGGAGCTTCAGGCGCAGGCTCAAGGTCAGCAGGGCCAGCAGTAATCTGATAGTCAATTAATGAGGGTCGGCAATAACTGCTGGCCCTTTATTTTACCCCCAGTCGCTTCGCGACAGCCCCGGTGGGGCATTGGGGACCGTATTCCCCAAACCCCTTGCGTCGCTTCGCTCCGAGGTGACGTGTTTTTTTTGTGGGGTGTAATTTATGATTTTATGGATTCGTGCGAGGCTGTTTGTGGTGTGAATATCTTTTTTCAGGGAAAAGGTTGCTTATTCTGCTTTTTATGCTTTAATTTGTAAGGAATTTTTATTCAACACTAATAGTCTTAAAATAGAAATGCAACATAAGGTTATTGATGCTAAGGATGTTGTGATAAGATTCGCTGGGGATTCCGGTGATGGAATGCAGCTTACCGGAACGTTGTTCGCGAACTTGTCCGCAGTCTATGGTAACGGCCTTTCCACTTTCCCGGACTATCCGGCCGAAATCAGAGCTCCGAAGGGGACTGTGGCCGGTGTTTCCGGATTTCAGGTTCACATTGGCAGCCACAAGGTCAACACCCCTGGAGACTTTTGCGACATGTTGGTGGCGATGAATCCTGCGGCTCTCAAGGCGAACGCCAAGTGGCTGAAAAGAAATGCAACCGTACTAGTCAATGAAGATGCCTTTGATGATTTCGGCCTAACCAAGGCCGGGTTCACAGGCAATCCTTTTGAGGAACTTCACATAGAGGACAGGAACATCATAGTCGCTCCAATTACAAAGCTGACGGAAGAGAGTCTGAAAGACAGCGGATTGGACGTTGCTTCGGTCCATAAGTGCAGGAATATGTTCACCCTCGGCATGGCCTGCTTCATCTACAGCCGTCCGCTGGACTATGTCTATACCTATCTTGAGGGGCGTTTCGCCAAGAAGCATCCTGAGATGATTGAGCCGAACCGTAAGGTAGTGAATGACGGCTACAACTATGCAGCCAACATTCAGGCCGTGGCCGACACTTACACTGTTGTCCCTGACATTCAAGAAAAAGGAATATACAGGAATATTACAGGAAACCAGGCTTTAGCATGGGGCTTGATTGCTGCTTCTGAGAAATCAGGACGTCCGCTATTCTGCGGTTCCTATCCGATAACCCCTGCTACCGCAATCCTTGAAGAACTCGCCATACACAAGAATCTTGGGGTCAAGACAATGCAGACTGAGGACGAGATTGCGGGAATATGCTGCGCAATCGGTGCTTCCTTTGCAGGCAATCTTGCTGTTACTACGACCTCTGGTCCTGGCCTTTCTCTTAAATCAGAAGCTCTTGGACTGGCCGTGATGACCGAGCTTCCGCTCGTGGTTGTGGATGTGCAGCGTGGCGGCCCTTGCACCGGACTTCCTACCAAGACAGAGCAGGCCGACCTTAACGAGGCTCTTTACGGACGCAATGGTGAGAGCCCTATGGTCGTGATTGCCGCTCACTCACCGGCACATTGCTTCGATGCTGCATTCACTGCTGCTAAGATAGCTCTCGAACACATGACTCCGGTCCTGCTTCTTTCCGAAGGATTCCTCGGAAATGGTTCTGAACCATGGAAGATTCCTTCAATGAGTGAATATCCTGCCATAAAGCCTCGTTTGGCTAAGGCCGATGGGAGTAAGTTCCATCCTTTCGAGAGAGATCCGAAGACACTTGCTAGACAGTGGGCTCCAGCCGGCACCCCTGGTCTTGAGCATCGTGTCGGAGGCCTTGAGAAGACGCATGAAGGCGTGCTTTCAACCGATGCTGCCAACCATGAGATGATGGTCAGGGAACGCGCGGAGAAAGTCGCGCGTGTCGCTGCTGACATTCCGGACTTGGTTGTTGACGGTCCGGAGAGCGGGGATGTCCTGCTAGTCGGTTGGGGAGGCACGTACGGGCATATTCTTACAGCCACTGAGGAACTCCGCGCTGCCGGAAAGACAGTCAGCCGGGTGCATTTCGATTTCATCGACCCACTGCCGAAGAACACAGAGAAGGTCCTCTCCGGTTTCCGGAAGATAATTGTCTGCGAGCTTAATCTCGGCCAGTTCGCTGGTTACCTCAAGACCATATTCCCTCAATTCAACTATTTGAATTGTAACAAGGTTCAGGGACAGACCTTCCTTGTGAAGGAGATTGTTGACGCGGCTGCGGCCCAGTTATAGGAGGAACACGCTATGCCAAAATATTCATTGAAAGATTTTAAGAGTGACCAGGAAATTCGGTGGTGTCCGGGATGCGGGGATTATTCTGTTCTTGCCGCTCTTCAAAGGACCCTTCCTCTGGTTTGTGAGGAGAAGGGAATAGAAAAGGACAAGATTGTCGTGGTGTCCGGCATCGGGTGCTCCTCAAGGCTTCCGTACTATGTTGACACTTACGGATTCCATAGCATCCACGGCAGGGCTACGGCCATAGCGACTGGTATGAAGGTTGCCAATCCGGAGCTCTGCATCTGGCAGGTGAGCGGTGACGGTGACGCGCTGGCCATCGGTGGGAACCATTTCATCCATGCCATTCGAAGGAACATCGACATCAACCTGATGCTCTTCAACAATCGGATTTACGGAATGACGAAGGGACAGTATTCCCCGACATCCAAGCTTGGTGCCATCACGAAGACATCACCTTACGGAACGGTTGAGCATCCATTCAATCCGGGAAGTTTGGTCTTGGGAGCCAAAGGTACTTTCTTCGCACGAGGAATGGACACTGAATTGGCTCTCAATCAGGAAATTATGCTTGCAGCGTCAAGGCACAAGGGCACTTCTGTGATGGAATTTCTGACGAACTGCGTGATATTCAACAATGGGTCTCACGCTGAGATTTCAGATAGGGAGCACAAGGCTGACAGGACGCTGGTTCTGCGTGACGGTGAGAAGATGATATTCGGAAAGAACCGAGACAAGGGAATCGCTCTTGATGGTTGGAGATTGAAAGTCGTGACCATTGGTGAGAACGGTGTCACGGAGGATGACATTCTCACTCATGACAGTCACTCAGACAATCTTGGTCTCCAGATGATGCTCGCTGACATGAAATGGCCTGATTTCCCTGTGGCCCTCGGTGTGATCAGAGAGGTGCCGGACATCACTTACGAGGAGGAGGTCTCAAAACAAGTCGAAGCCGTAAAGAAAAAGTCTAAAATCCATAGTATTGACGAGCTGTTGCACAGCGGATCGACATGGGAACTTAAATAGAAACACATTTTTAACTAATTAATAATACTATTACATTATTATGAAAACAACAGAAATAATGGCCCGTCTCCAGGCCAAGTACCCAACAGAGAAAGAATATCTTCAGGCAGTACAGGAGGTTCTTGAGTCAATCGAGGAAGTTTATAACCAGCATCCTGAGTTCGAGAAGGCTAAGATCGTCGAGAGACTCGTAGAGCCAGACAGAATCTTCACTTTCCGTGTCACATGGATTGACGACAACGGTGAGGTTCAGACCAATCTCGGCTACCGCGTCCAGTTCAATAGCGCGATCGGACCTTACAAGGGAGGACTTCGCTTCCACAAGGCCGTGACCCCTTCAATGCTCAAGTTCCTCGGATTCGAGCAGACATTCAAGAACGCCCTCACAACCCTTCCTATGGGTGGAGCTAAAGGTGGTTCTGACTTCGATCCAGTAGGTAAGTCAAATGCTGAAATCATGCGTTTCTGCCAGGCCTTCATGCTTGAGCTCTGGCGCTGCATCGGCCCTGATCAGGACATCCCTGCCGGTGACGTAGGTGTCGGTGGACGTGAGATCGGCTTCCTGAACGGAATGTACCAGAAGCTCGCTCGTCAGTACCACACCGGAGTGCTCACCGGAAAGGGCGCTACATGGGGAGGTTCCATCCTTCGTCCTGAGGCCACCGGTTTCGGAGCCCTCTACTTCACCCAGCACCTTCTCCACAAGGCAGGCAAGGACATCGCTGGCCAGAAGGTCTGCATCTCAGGTTTCGGTAATGTGGCTTGGGGCGCTGTGAAGAAGGCTACCCAGCTCGGAGCCAAGGTTGTGGCCATCTCCGGCCCGGACGGAGTCTGCCATATTCCTGAAGGAATGACTCCTGAGATGAATGAATATATGCTTGACATGCGTGCCTCCAACAGGAACATGGTAGAGGATCTCGCCACCAAGTTCCCTGGACAGGTTCAGTTCACCGCTGGCAAGAAGGCTTGGAGCATCCCTTGCGACATCGCTCTTCCTTGCGCTTTCCAGAACGAACTCAGTGAGGATGATGCCAAGGAGCTGAAGGCCAATGGTTGCTGGTGCTGCTGCGAGGTTTCCAACATGGGTTGCCAGCCAGGCGCCATCCACTTCTTCCAGAACAACGGAATCCTCTTCGCTCCTGGTAAGGCTGTGAACGCTGGTGGAGTTGCTACCTCAGGTCTTGAGATGACCCAGAATGCCGCCCACCTCAGCTGGTCCGCACAGGAAGTTGACGACAAACTCCACTGGATCATGCAGAGCATCCACGAGCAATGCGTGAAGTATGGCACACGTCCGGACGGCAGCGTTGACTATGTAAAGGGCGCCAACATCGCTGGCTTCATGAAGGTTGCACAGGCTATGCTTGAGCAGGGAATCATCTAATTGTACGATTTCTTACGAATATCAGCACATCAACGTCTCGTTGATGTGCTTTTTTCATTTATATTCATTAAATTTGCAGGATGCAAAAGAGAAAAGAATATAAACAATAATAATAACACTTTTTTCAAATGAAAAGAACCGTTTTGGCATTATCGCTGATCGCTCTTGTGGCCTCCTGCAACACAACGCCTGAGACCACTGTTCAGAAAAAGGTCGATTCGTATGCTCTTGTCAAGATCGAATCACCTGACCTTTCCGGTATCACGGACAACGGCAAAGAAGTCCTTAATCTTTACAAATTCGCTGCCGACCAGGCTGATAGCATCTATTGGGATCAGTATTTTGGAGACAAAACTCTGATTGAGAATCTGAAAGACGCTGATCTGCGAGACTACGCCAAAATCAACTACGGCCCATGGGACCGTCTTGACGGCTCCACTTTTGTGGATGGTTTCGGAAATCTTCCTCTAGGCGCCAATTTCTATCCGGCTGACATGACTTCGGCTGAGTTCGATTCGCTTGCCGACCCAGTGAAGACAAGCCCATATTCGCTAATCAGACGTGACTCGGACGGCAAATTGGTCGCTGTGTGGTATCACAATGCCTATGAGTACAACATTGACAAGATCTGTAACTACCTCAAGGCTGCCGCTGACATCACCATCAAACCGAGCGTCCGCAACTATCTTCTCAAGAAGATTGACGCCTTGAAGACTGACTATTACTACGATAGCGACCTTGCATGGTTGGAGATGACTGACAGCAAGATGGATCTTATCATCGGACCAAACGAAATTAATGATGATCAGTTGTACGGTCTCAAGGCATCCTACGAGGCTTATGTTCTTTTAAAAGACCTCAAACGCACCGAAGTACTTGACCAGTTCACGTCCATGCTGCCTGAGCTCCAGAAACAGATCCCTTGCGAAGAACAGTACAAGAATTTTGTACCAGGAGACGAGTCTGACATTTACGCCTATGACGCTATCTATTGCTCTGGTCACGCCAACGCTGGTATTAAGCTGATAGCTCTGAATCTTCCTTATAATGAAGAAGTTCAGGCTAAGGCAGGCACCCGTACTGCCCTTCTTCGCAACGTAATGGTTGAGAAGTTCAACAGAATCGTAAACCCTGTCGGCATTGTGGTTCTTACCCCAGACCAGCAAGATCACCTCAGCGAAGAGGCATTCTATTGGAACATCGCATTCCGTGAGATTTCCCATGGACTTGGAGTCAAAGAGACGATCAACGGAAAAGGCGAGGTTGACGAGGCTCTCGGCAACAAGGCTCTCACTTGGGAGGACGCCAAGGCGAACGCTCTCGGACTTTATCTTGTCTGCAAACTTTTGGACGAGCACAAGATTCCTACGCTTGTCACTAAAGAGGATGCAATCACGACATTCGTTGCCAACCTGATCCGTTCAGAGCGTTTCGGTGAAGCTTCTCAACTTGGTAGGGCTTATGTGATGCTGTTCAATTACCTTAACCAGAATGGCGCCTTCAAACGTGGTGATAGCGGAAAATATTCAATCGACTACGAAAAGACGCTTTCGCTCGTCGCTGAGTTCACAGGCATCGCGCTCAAGACCCAGGCAACGGGAGACTACGACTTTGCTGAGCAGTTCGAAAACAAGTACTGCGTTTTGTCTGAGGATTTTAAGGCAGACCTTATGAACATCCGTCTTGAGAATATTCCGATTGACCTTAGGTTCGAATTCCAGAAATAAAATTAATAATCAATACTACTGAAATGGCTGAAAAGAAATTCAATGTGAAGTACGGTGTACTTCTGCCAATCGTTCTTCTGGTCACACTTTTCTTGTGGTGTGTTCCAACCTCTTTCTTTGGCATCGACGCTCTGACTGTTGTGCAGCAGCGTGTGATTGCTCTCTTTGTGTTCGCTGCCTTGATGTGGATGTTTGAGATCATCCCTAACTGGGCGACTTCCGTGATGATCATCGTGGTGGCTCTGCTGACTGTCTCCGACAAGGGACTAGGCTTCTTCTGCAATCCTGAGTTCGGTCAGCTGGTAAGCTACAAAAAGATAATGTCTTCTTTCGCTGATCCGGTTGTCATGCTGTTCCTCGGTGGATTCGTGCTTGCAATCATGGCTGAAAGATTCGGACTGGATGTCACACTAGCTAAATCCCTGCTCAGCATCTTTGGAACTAAGCCTAAGATGGTGCTCTTGGGATTCCTTGTCATCATTTCTGTGTTCTCGATGTTCATGAGCAACACCGCCACTGCGGCCATGATGCTGGCATTCCTCGCCCCTGTGCTCTCTAAGCTTCCGAGCGATGACAAGGGAAAGATAGGTCTCGCGCTCTCGATTCCTGTCGCTGCCAACCTCGGTGGTATCGGAACCCCTATCGGAACCCCTCCAAATGCTACAGCAAAAGGTTATCTTGAGCAGGCTGGCATCGATGTCTCTTTCGGAGACTGGTGCGTTCACATGATTCCTTACGTGATCATCATGATCCTCCTTGCTTGGATTCTTCTCCTTGTGTTCTTCCCGTTTAAGACCCAGAAACTTGTGCTTGAAATCCCTGCGAACGACAAGAAGAAGGATTGGAAGAGCAAGCTTGTATGGGCTACCTTCATCATCACGATTCTCCTTTGGGCGACCGAGCAGCTTCATCACATCAGTTCCAACGTTGTGGCTCTTATTCCTCTCGGAGTATTCACTGCTACAGGCCTTTTTGGAAAGGAGGAAATCAAGGAAATCAACTGGTCTGTTCTTTGGCTTGTGGCCGGAGGATTCGCACTCGGCTATCTCCTACAGGACACTGGTCTTGCGAAGGTTCTCATCACAGCGATTCCTTTCGGTTCGATGTCAGTGATTCTGGTTCTGGTTGTCGCTGGTTTTGTCTGCTACTTCCTCTCGAACTTCATCAGCAACTCCGCTACTGCGGCCTTGCTTATCCCAATCCTTATTGTAGTCGCTGAGGGTATGGCTGATCCTGCTGCTGCCAACAATGCTGCATTCATTGCTATGGGTGGAACTCAAGCCATGATCATTTTCATCGCTGTGTGCGCATCGGTCGCCATGCTGTTCCCTATCTCTACACCTCCGAACGCCATAGCAGCCTCTACAGGACTTGTTGAGACCAAGGACATGGCAAAGGTTGGCTTGATTATTGGTGTCGTTGGATTTATCTTCGGATTCTTCTGGCTCACCAAGATCTTCCCGTTCGCACAGTAATTATTTAGTATTATCAGAGAAGCTGTTTTGGGGTATGAACCAAGGCAGCTTCTCAATGTATAAAAATAAGTTAGTAGTTATTAAAATGAACAAAATCATCACTTCACTTGCCGCTTTGGCAATGTGCACCACTCTTGCCGCGCAGGAGACAAGCCCTAAGATTAGTCTCTATGGCTTCATCAGAAATTACTATGCTTTCGACACTCGTGAAAGTGTGGCTGGTACGGAAGATTTTTTCTACTACCTTCCAAAGGACGAGAACATGAAAGGCGATGTCGATCTGAACGAGCAGAACTCCCTCCGTTTTGCGGCCATTACATCCCGAATCGGACTCAATGTGATCGGTTATGAATACGATGGCTTCAAGATGGGCGCCAAGATCGAGACCGACTTCTACAACGGACTTTCCGGAGTTACCGGAACAGCTGTCCTCCGCCTTCGTCAGGCCTACGTCACTATCGGAAAGAATAACTGGTTGGTAACAGCCGGTCAGGCCTGGCATCCTATGGCAGCTGACATGCCTGATGTCTTCTCCCTCAACACTGGCGCGCCTTTCGGTCCGTTCAGCCGCACTCCACAGGTGAAATTGGACTACAATTTCAGTGATGCATTGTCCTTGACAGCTTCAGCCCTTTGGCAGATGCAGTACACATCAACTGGCCCTGATGGAGCTTCGGCAAACTATATAAAATACGGTTGTACTCCAGAACTTTACGCAGGCTTGAACTACAAGAAAGGAGGACTTCTCTTGAGGGCAGGACTGAATATGCTTTCCATAAAACCAAGGCATACCACCAGTGTGGATAAGGTTGACGAGCGCATCACCACTTTTATTCCTTTCTTCTATGGACAGTATAAGAAAGGTTTGTTCTCAATCAAGGCCAAGACAGTCTTCGCAGAGGCAGGCGAACATGTCAACCTCAACGGAGGCTATGGAATCTCAAATTTACAGAAAGGTACTTGTGAATATACCCCTACCCGCAACTCCTCAACTTGGGTGAGTCTGATGTATGGAAAGAAGACTCAATGGATTCTCTTTGGAGGTTATGTTAAGAATTTCGGGACGAAAGATGATTTATTCCCTGTGGCTGCTCACATCTTTATGAAAGGTGATAAAGTGTATGTACCTGCATCAAATTTGTACTTCAGCAAAAACAGTTTCTCCAACATGAACCAGATGTGGAGGCTTACTCCTACCGTGATCCACAACATCGGCAAATTCTCCATCGGTCTTGAATATGAGATTACAAGTGTACAATACGGTGATTATCAGACTTTCGAGGAAGGCAATGAGAAATTTAAGTGTATAGGCATCAACGGTCTTGCCGAGGACAACCTCCACTGGATTACCAACAATCGTATTCAAGCCCTTGTTAAATTTACTTTCTAATTATATTTCCCAAACAAGTTAAGGTGTCGGCCTTGACTAAGAAACATGATGCTATGAAAAGAATATCCAACACTTTTGCTCTGGCTTTAGCCATGCTTCTGTTCAATTTGCCATTGAGCGCTCAAAGTCATTTGGTAAAACTTACCAATCATCTGGAGCCTTATGGCTTCTTCCGCACGGGCGTCTCATTCGATGCCCGTGAAGTCAAGACCGACTCTGAAGACTTGTTCTATTACATTCCTTACGACAGTGAACTCAACAAGGATGGCTATGACATCTGGTACAATCCATCCTTGAAACTGTCCTCGATTACTACTCGTCTAGGATTCAACCTTACTGGTTTCCAGTACGGCTCGTTCAATGTTAAAGGTAAACTGGAGACTGATTTCTACCTCTTGAACAAGCAGTCCGCGTCTCTTCGTCTTAGGGAAGCCTATGTATGTTTGAATTGGGAAGACTTGGGGAAGTTCCTTAGTTCTACCTCTGTTAAGGTTGGCCATGCTTGGCATCCAATGTCCGAGGGAATGCCTTTTACCGTAGGCTATGAAGGAGGCTCACCGTTCAACCCTTACTCTAGAAGTCCTCAATTGATGTTTAACGCATCGTTCTTTGACAGGCTTACTTTTACGGTCGGTGCTTTGTATCCAGCGGAATTTACTCCAACAGGTCCGCAGGGGGCATCAGCTGATTATGTAAAGTATGGCTTGATTCCTGAACTTTATGCAGGGCTTTCATTCTCGACGAAGCATTTCACTGCAAGGGCTGGAGTTGATTTCCTTAGCCTTAAACCGCGTTGGAGAACTCTTGAAGACGGGCGTTACTATTACAAGGGCGCTGAAGTTAAAGACAGAATCTCAATGCTGAGCCCTATGGGGTATGTGGAATATTCCAAAGGACTCTTTAAGATCAATGCTAAGGCGGTTCTAGCTTCCGGTGGCGATCATCTGCGCCTTATGGGAGGCTACGCTCTTTACGATAAAAGTGATCCTCTTGACTACAAGTACACCCCGCTCCGCTCCATAAATGCTTTCTTATCGACATCCTACGGGGATCAATGGCAGATTATGTTTATGGCAGGAGGGATGAAGGCCTTAGGTTCAACTCACGATCTTCTTACGGGACTATTTGACGATAAGGTGGTCCTAAGTAACATTTACTTCTTCGAGGGGGGATTTAAGAATATTCGTGGAATAGTACGTGTGGCACCAGCGGTGGCGTTTAATCTTGAAAGATTGTCAATCGCTTTGGAATACAACGGCACATGCGTCAGGTACGGAGACGTGAATGCTTTGAGTCTGCGTGGTTTAGCATTTGGCGACCCTCACAATATCATTAGCCATCGTGTCCTTGGAATAGTAAAGTACTCCTTCTGATGTGTCCAAAGATGATTGGAGTTATTAGGACGGAGAGAAAATGTGTGAATTTTTAGTCGAAATTTTCTTGTTTTTTAGAATAATTTTCCGATATTTGCCTTGTTGAACAGATAGAATGAGACAGTTTAATCATATCCACCTACATCTACACCATCGCTTCTTACGGGGGTGAGTTTGTCGTGGGTATCTGATACTTTGAGGGATATTTAGTCAAGGCTCGCTTCCGTGTAGGTTGCGGGTCTTTTTTTATAAAACGAACGACAAATGTTAAGAATCGCAATTCAGGCCAAAGGCCGATTAAGTGATGAAAGTCTTGCACTGATGCGTGAGGCCGGAATCGAGGTGGATGACAGCAAGCGAAAATTCCTGTCAAGGTCCAGCAGTTTTCCCGTGGAGATCCTCTACCTGCGGGATGATGACATCCCGCAGGCTGTAGCGCAAGGGGTGGCGGATCTGGGAATAGTGGGTTACAACGAGGTGTGCGAGAGGGGAGAGTCTGTGGAGATTGTGGACCGTCTTGGATTCGGAGAATGCCGGATTTCGTTGGCCATTCCCAAGGCTGAGGAATATCCTGGACTTGAGTATTTCAACGGCAAACGGATTGCCACGTCTTATCCTAATATTTTGTGCAAGTTTCTGAAAGATAATGGAATAAGTGCAAAGATTAACGTTATCGCCGGCTCTGTTGAGATAGCCCCAACGGTCGGGATGAGCGATGCGATCTTCGACATAGTGTCTTCGGGCGGAACCTTGGTCAGCAACGGTTTGAAGGAAGTGGAGAAAGTTGTGTTCTCCGAAGCGGTGCTTATCTCGTGCTGCGATCTGTCTGAGGATAAGTCTAAACTTCTGGAACAGATTAAGTTTCGGTTCAACGCTGTCAGAGACAGCAGAGGGAAGAAGTATCTTCTGATGAACATTCCGAATGGCAGGATTGAGGAGGCTATACGGATAGTTCCAGCGATGAGAAGCCCTACAGTCCTGCCGCTTGCCCAGAGCGGTTGGTCTTCGCTGCACTCCGTTGTGGACGAGAGCGTTTTGTGGGAGAAGATAGAGAGCCTAAAGGAGATCGGTGCTGAAGGGATTCTTGTGCTTTCCGTGGAGAAGATGGTTTTATAGTGCTGCATATTTATTCATTATTTTCTATGTACGACTCGGATTATACACTTACAAACAATAGAAGTGACAATAACGAACTTATCATTATGACAAACAAATACATAACCCCTCCACGAACCGAATGGTCAAAATTGACTGTCAGAGCCAGCGAAAGCGACCATGACATAGAGGCCAGTGTCAGCTCCACTCTTGAATATGTCCGTACAAAAGGCGATGAAGCCCTTCTGGATCTTGAATCAAGGTACGATGGTGTGGAGTTCTCTTCGGCTGAAGCTTTGAGAGTCAGTGAAATAGAGATCGAAGAGGCCGCAGCTTCGGTTCCGCAGGAATTGAAAGATGCGATTGCGCAGGCATATTCAAACATCAAGAAATTCCATGAGGCACAGTTGCCGGAGATTGTCAGGGTTGAGACCTCACCGGGAGTGACATGCGTGCAGAAAGCCGTGCCGATCCGCAGGGTCGGTCTTTATGTTCCCGGTGGGCGCGCACCCTTGTTCTCGACCGTGCTGATGTTGGCTGTCCCTGCACAGGTGGCTGACTGTCAGGAGATTGTCCTTTGCACACCTCCCGACAAGGAGGGAAAGGCAAGTGGGGCCATTGTCTATGCCGCTTCGGTCTGTGGTGTCAGGAATATATTCAAAATCGGTGGGGCGCAGGCCATCGCTGCGATGGCTTATGGGACTCGGACACTTGCCAAATGTGATAAGATCTTCGGGCCGGGAAACCGTTACGTGATGAAGGCTAAGCAGATGGTTGGGTTGTCTGTCACTGCCATTGACATGCCGGCTGGGCCTTCGGAGGTGATGGTACTTGCGGATGAAACGGCCGTTCCTGATTATGTCGCCGCTGACTTTCTCTCGCAGTCGGAACACGGGCCGGACAGCCAGTCGGTTCTGGTCTGCACCTCGGAGGCGATAGCGGATGCTGTGGCGGAGTCCATCGCAAGGCAGTGCGCAAGGCTCAAGCGTTGGGAAATCATCACCAAAGCGTTGGAGCATAGCCGGATTGTTGTATTGCGGAGCCGTGACGAAGTGGTTGATTTCGCTAATGAATATGCTCCTGAGCATCTGATCGTCTCCATGGCGGATCCGTGGGACGTCGCTGGCAGGATCATCGCTGCCGGAAGCATATTCATCGGCAATTATTCTCCTGAAAGTGCCGGGGACTATGCTTCGGGCACCAATCACACCCTTCCTACGGGCGGCTGGGCGCACTCTTTCAGCGGATTGAATCTGGACGCTTTCATGAGGAAGATGACGATTCAGGAACTCTCTCGCGAGGGGTTGGCTGGCTTGGGCAATACAATCCGCTCTATGGCTCTTGCCGAGGGGCTTGACGCTCATGCCGCTGCGGTTGAGGTTAGACTCAAAAATAATCAGTCATGAAGATAGAGGACGTTCTTAAACTTGTAAGGTCAAACATTTTGGCCCTTGAAGCATACTCAACTGCCCGTGATGACTGCGGCTCGAATCGCCCAGAAATATTCTTGGATGCCAACGAGAACCCCTACAACAACGGCATCAACCGCTATCCCGATCCGCATCAGAAAGCCCTGAAGGCCAAAATCGCTGAGATCAAAGGCATTGACACCGGACGTCTCTTTTTGGGCAACGGCAGCGACGAGGCCATCGATTTGGTCTATAGGGTGTTCTGCGTTCCCGGAGAAAGCAATGCCGTGTCGATTGCCCCAAGTTACGGAATGTACGAGGTGGCGGCAGCGATGAATGATGTGGAGTTTCGCAAGGTTCAACTCAAAAGCGAGTTCTCGATGGACACGGATGCCATGCTTTCCGCATCCGACTCGAAGACCAGACTGATGTTCATCTGCTCCCCGAACAACCCTACAGGGAATTCCTTTCCGGTGGAGCAGATCGAGGATATTCTTGAAAGATTCGGTGGGATGGTGGTTCTTGACGAGGCCTACATTGATTTTTCGGTCAGGCCATCGTTAGTCTCTTTGATTGACAGATACCCCAATCTAATTGTGCTTCAGACGCTTTCCAAGGCTTGGGGCATGGCTGGGCTGCGAATCGGGTTGGCGATAGCTGATCCAGAGGTGATTTCGTTGATGTCAAAGGTCAAGTACCCGTACAACATCAACGTGGTGGCTCAGAAGATGGCGCTGGCCAAATTGGACGCTGACGCGAAAGACAAGGCGGTGGCTGAGATTGTGGGGCAGAGGTTCCGGCTTGAGAAGGAACTGGTCAAGTGTCCGGAAGTCAAAGGAATATATTCAAGTGACGCTAACTTTTTGCTGGTGAGGTTTGACGCTCCGGATGAGGTTTATGAGAGACTGCTTGCTGGAGGGGTGATTGTGAGGAACCGTTCAAGGGTTCCGGGGTGCGAGGGATGCCTTAGAATTACGGTTGGTACTCCTGCTGAGAATGACCGGCTGCTTCGGCTGCTGGGAGCGTATGGTCACTTCGACAAGCTCAGTGACCGTCGTGGTTCGGTCGCTGAGCCACAATTTTCGGTCGCTGAGCCTGTCGAAGCGACCTCTGCAAGAAAGCCCGGCATGGAGATTCTTGGCGAACGCCACGTCCGAATTGTCCGCAACACCAAAGAGACGAGTGTTTCTCTTGAATTGGACTTGGATTCCGTGGACAAAAAAGCGGCCATCTCCACCGGCCTCTCGTTCTTTGACCACATGCTTGAGCAGATTCCGAACCACGGAGGCGTCTCCCTGTCGATCAATGCCCAAGGCGATCTGCAAGTCGATGAACACCACACGATTGAGGATGTCGGCATAGTCCTCGGTGAGGCCATTCACGCTGCCCTCGGCCAGAAACTCGGCATAGCCCGCTACGGTTTCGTCCTCCCGATGGACGACTGCGACGCTGCCGTCCTGATGGATTTCGGTGGCAGGATCGATTTCAAATGGAACGTGGAGTTTAGGCGTGAGAAAGTAGGAGATGTTCCGACCGAGATGTTCAGCCATTTCTTCCAGTCAGTCTGCTGCGGAGCCAAATGCAACCTGCACATCTGGGCGGAGGGCGAGAACGAGCATCACAAGGCCGAGGCGATCTTCAAGGCGTTCGCAAGGGCGCTGAGGATGGCTGTGGCGAGGACTCCTTTCCCTTACGAGTTACCTTCAAGCAAAGGTGTGTTATGATCGCGATAGTTGACTATAAGGCCGGCAACATCCGCTCGGTCGAGAACGCTCTAAAAAGACTTGGAGCGGAATATGTGCTGACCGCTGACCAAGAAATGATCCAACGTGCTGACCATGTGATCCTTCCAGGGGTGGGGGAGGCATCCTCCGCTATGAAATCTTTGGAATCCACGGGCCTGATTCCTGCCATCAAGTCATTGACCCGGCCGGTTTTGGGAATATGCATCGGTATGCAGCTGATGTGCTCCTCAAGCGAGGAAGGGAATGTCGAATGCATGGGAATATTCACTCCCCGTGTCCACCGGTTCCCGGAAGAACCGGGAGTCAAGATCCCTCACACCGGATGGGACACGATTTCAGAGTTGCGAGGGCCTTTGTTTAGGAATATTCCCGAAGACTCTTTCGTCTATTATGTGCACTCCTACTGCCCTGAAATATTCATTGATCAGACTGCCGCTGTGACTGAATATGCCGGTGTGCGTTTCAGCGGGGCGCTTCAGCGGGACAATTTTTTCGGGACACAGTTCCATCCGGAGAAAAGCGGAGCCGTCGGGGCGATGATATTGAAGAATTTTATTGAATTATAATCTGTTGGATAAGTTTGTGAATGATTAGTGATTTCTTGTTTGTGAAAGTTGAGTATGAAAAATTTTAACATAATCCCGGCCATAGACATCATAGGAGGCCGATGCGTTCGTCTCACGCAAGGGGATTACGCGAAAGAGAAGGTCTATTCAGACAACCCTGTGGAGGTGGCGAAGAGTTTTGAGCGGGCCGGGGCCACAAGGCTTCATCTGGTGGATCTGGAGGGGGCGAAGGAGTCCTGCCCGAAGAATCTGGACGTGCTCAGGAACATCACCCGTGAGACCGGACTGAAAGTCGAGTTCGGTGGGGGAGTGAAGTCCGTGGAGTCACTCAAGGCGGTGCTGGACGCTGGCGCTGAATATGTCATCTGCGGGAGCGTGGCTTTCACCGAGCCTGGAATATTCAAAAAATGGCTTGAGGAATATGGCCGCAGAATAATTCTTGGACTTGATCTGAAGAACGGCCTTGTGGCGACTCATGGTTGGAAAGAGACAGTGCCGATGTCTGCCGTGCAGGCTTTGGAGTCTTTTGGAGGCCTTGTGCGTCAGGCTATCGTGACGGAGGTGTCACGAGACGGGATGTTGCAGGGGGTCAATCTGGAGTTTTACTCCGCTCTTCAGCAACAGTTTCCGGAAGTGGAGATCATCGTGAGCGGGGGCGTGTCCAGCTACGAGGACCTGACCGAACTGAAGAAGTTCGGACTTCGCTCTGCCATTGTCGGGAAGGCTATCTACGAGGGACGTGTGAAACTTGAGGACTTATTCAGGTAATATGTTGGCAAAGAGGATAATACCATGCCTTGATGTCAAGAACGGACAGGTCGTCAAGGGCGTCAACTTCGAGGGACTTCGTGAGGTCGGTGATCCCGTGGAGATGGGGGCGTTCTATTCTGGGCAAGGGGCCGATGAACTGGTCTATCTGGACATCAGCGCGTCTTCGGAGGGGCGTAGGACGTTCACGGATCTGGTCTTTCGGATCGCGGAACGGATTGATATTCCTTTTACTGTGGGTGGGGGAATCTCTTCGTTCAAGGATGCGGCCAGGCTTTTGGACGCCGGGGCGGACAAGATCACTGTCAACACGGCTGCGGTCCTGCATCCGGAGATCATTTCGCAGATCGCCTCGCGCTATGGTTCCCAGTTTGTTGTCGTGGCGATTGACGCTAGGACGGTTGGCAAAACTCACTGGCAAGTGATGACCCACGGCGGCAAAACCCCGACCGACAAGGAATTATATTCATGGGCCAAAGAAGTCCAGAACCTCGGTGCCGGAGAGATCCTCTTCACCTCCATGGACCACGACGGCACGCGCAACGGCTACGCTGTGCAGGCATATTCACATCTCGCTGAGGAACTTTCCATCCCCGTGATCGCCTCAGGAGGAGCGGGAAGCGTCAGCGACATCGAGGAGGTCCTGACTGTCGGCCATGCTGATGCCGCCCTCGCTGCGAGCATATTCCATTACGGCGAAATCTCCATCCCTGATTTGAAAAGAACCCTCCGCGCTCACGGAGTGAATGTAAGAATATAAATGAATTTTAACGAATATGATTGATTTTAAAACACTTAAAACTGGCTCCGATGGCCTCGTGCCAGCGATCGTCCAGGACCAGAACACCCTTCAGGTCCTCATGCTCGGCTACATGAACGCTGAGGCTCTCGAAAAGACCCAGACCAGCGGCCTTGTGACATTCTACAGCCGCTCCCGCCAGACTCTCTGGACAAAAGGCGAGACCAGCGGCAACTATCTGCACCTTGTCTCCATCGCGGTGGACTGTGACTCGGACACCCTCCTCGTTTGTGCCATCCCTGACGGCCCGGCCTGCCACAAAGGCACGAAGACTTGCTGGGGTGACGCTGTTCCGACAAGCCAGGGCTTCATCCGTGAGCTTGAAAGCGTGATCAAAGGCCGCCACGAGCAGATGCCTGAGAAGTCCTACACCACGTCTCTTTTCAAGGCCGGAACTCCGAGAATGGCCCAGAAAGTCGGTGAGGAGGCGGTAGAGACCGTCATCGAGGCTGTAAAGGGTGACGACGAGCGGATGATCTACGAAGCCTCTGATCTGGTTTACCATCTTCTCGTGCTTCTTGTCGGCAAAGGCTACGGCATCGCTGACCTTGAAAAGGAACTTGAGAAGAGACATAAGTAGGTGTTGGATTACGAACTTAACAAATATCACACATGAATTCAGACAGAATTTACATTTTTGACACCACCCTGCGTGATGGCGAGCAGGTGCCCGGGTGCCAGCTCAACACTGTGGAGAAAATCCAGGTCGCCAAGGCGCTTGAAGAATTGGGAGTGGATGTCATCGAGGCAGGCTTCCCGATTTCCAGTCCGGGGGATTTCAACTCGGTTGTGGAGATTTCCAAAGCCGTCACATGGCCGACAATCTGTGCCCTGACCCGCGCTGTCCAGAAGGACATTGATGTCGCTGCCGAGGCCCTTAAATACGCCAAGCACAAGCGCATACACACCGGCATCGGCACATCAGACTCCCACATCAAGTACAAGTTCAACTCCACTAGGGAGGAGATTCTTGAGCGTGCTGTGAGCGCAGTGAAATACGCCAAGAAATATGTCGAGGACGTGGAGTTTTACGCTGAGGATGCTGGACGCACTGACAATGAGTATCTTGCGAGGGTCGTTGAGGCCGTCATAAAGGCCGGTGCCACCGTTGTGAACATCCCCGACACGACAGGCTACTGCCTTCCTTCTGAGTATGCCGCAAAGATCAAGTACCTTGTTGACAACGTGGAAGGGATTGACAAGGCCATCATCTCCACACATTGCCACAACGACCTTGGGATGGCGACAGCCAACACCATGTCCGGTCTTCTTGCCGGGGCCCGCCAGTGCGAAGTCACCATCAACGGAGTCGGGGAGCGCGCCGGCAACACGGCTCTGGAGGAGATCGCCATGATCATAAAAAGTCACAGTGACATCCCTCTGGTCACCAACATCAACACAACCAAGATCACACCTGTCAGCCGGATGGTCTCGAATCTTATGAATATGCCCGTTCAGGCCAACAAGGCCATCGTCGGACGCAACGCCTTCGCGCACTCCTCAGGCATTCATCAGGACGGTGTTCTTAAGAATGTGACCACTTACGAGATAATCGATCCTAAGGACGTAGGAATCGATGACAATGACATCGTGCTTACGGCCAGAAGCGGTCATGCGGCTCTTAAATACCGTCTGGAAGTACTTGGCATCAAGATGGAAGGCAAGAAACTGGACGCTTTCTACGATGAGTTCCTCAAACTTGCGGACAAGAAGAAGCAGGTGAGCGATGATGATCTTCTTGTGCTTGCCGGAGCGGACAGGGCCGAGGACCATCACGTCAAACTTGAGTACCTTCAGGTGACAAGCGGCAAGGGGCTTCGGCCGATCGCCAGTGTCGGGCTTGACATCGCGGGTGAGAAATTCGAGGCTGCTTCCCGTGGCAACGGCCCGGTCGATGCCGCCATCAACGCCCTCAAACTCATCATCAAGCGCCAGATGGTGATAAAGGAGTTCACAATCCAGAACATCACCAAAGGCTCCGACGATGTGGGCAAGGTGCACATGCAGGTCGAGCATGACGGCCATGTCTATTATGGTTTCGGAGCGGACACCGACATCGTCACCGCTTCGGTCGAGGCTTTCATTGACTGCATAAACAGATTCAGGGGATGAACACTCTTTTTGACAAAATCTGGGACAGCCACATCGTGTCCATCATAGATGGCGGTCCCACGCAGCTCTACATTGACAGGCTCTACTGTCACGAGGTGACGAGCCCGCAGGCCTTTGAGGGCATTAGGAAACGCGGCTGCGGCATCATGCGCCCGGAAAGGATATTCTGCATGCCGGACCATGATATTCCTACAAAAGGTTCAGCATTCGCCGACGAGGTCTGCCGCTGCCAGGTGGAGACTCTTGAGCGCAACGCGTCCGAGTTCGGCCTTGTGCATTATCCGATGATGAGTCCTGACAACGGGATCGTCCATGTCGTTGGTCCTGAGAAAGGTCTGTCCCTACCGGGAATGACCATTGTCTGTGGAGACTCGCACACTTCCACCCACGGAGCGGTCGGAGCTGTGGCGTTCGGCATAGGCACAAGCGAGGTCGAGATGGTCCTCGCCACAGAGTGCATCCTTCAGCAGAAACCTAAGTCCATGAGAATAAGGGTAGAAGGGGAACTCGGAAAAGGCGTGACTGCCAAGGATGTGGCTCTCTACCTTATGATGAAGCTCACGACTTCCGGTGCCACGGGGTATTTTATTGAATATGCCGGCTCAGCGATCCGTGGTCTTTCAATGGAAGGCCGCCTGACCCTTTGCAACTTGTCGATTGAGATGGGGGCCAGAGGCGGTTTCGTTGCCCCGGACGAGACCACGTTCGCCTACCTCAAAGGCCGCAGGTTCTCACCGAAAGGAGAGGCTTGGGACAAGGCCGTTGAATATTGGAGGACCCTTCGCAGCGGGGAGGATGCGGTTTTTGACAAGGAATATGTCTTCGATGCCTCGGACATCAGCCCGATGATCACCTACGGCACCAATCCGGGAATGGGAATGCCGGTGGACGGAGTCATTCCTGCCGGAACGGCTCAGCGCGCGCTGGACTACATGAGGCTTTCCGCAGGTGAGATACTTATTGGGCATAAGGTTGATTATGTGTTCCTTGGGGCCTGCACGAACGGAAGAATCGAGGATTTCCGCGCGTTCGCTTCCATTGTGAAAGGCCGCAGGAAGGCTGAAGGAGTCACCGCATGGCTCGTGCCGGGCTCATGGGCTGTCCGCCGTCAGATAGAAGAAGAGGGGCTTGACAAGATCCTTGAGGAGTCCGGGTTTGAGATTCGCAAGCCGGGATGCTCGGCGTGTCTTGCGATGAACGGGGACAGGATCCCGGCCGGTAAATACGCGGTCTCCACAAGCAACCGTAACTTTGAGGGTCGCCAAGGTCCCGGTGCCCGTACAATGCTTGCAAGTCCTCTGACAGCCGCTGCTGCCGCGGTGACTGGATGTGTCACAGATCCAAGAGAATTGATATGAAACAGAAATTCAACATCATAGAAAGCAGCTGCATCCCTCTGCCGATAGAGAACATCGACACGGATCAGATCATCCCGGCCCGTTTTCTCAAGGCCACCACAAGGGATGAGAAGTTTTTCGGAGAGAATCTTTTCCGTGACTGGAGGTACGCTCCGGACGGGAGTCTTGTCAAGGACTTCGTGCTCAACGATCCACGCTACAGCGGGTGCATCCTCGTGGCCGGAGCGAACTTCGGTTCAGGCTCAAGCCGCGAGCATGCTGCCTGGGCGATAGCCGGCTATGGAT
>DBKH01000043.1 GCA_002297815.1 Bacteroidales bacterium UBA755
TTAAACATCAGCATAATGAAATCCAAAATCATACTTTTGTCCGCATTGGCCGTGACTTCCTGCTGCCCAAAACTCTATCCGCACAAGACGGAACGCGCTGAGCATACCGTCACCATTACCGAGACTACCAGAGACACAGTCATTCAGGTTCAGCCGGACTCTTCAATCGTTCAGGCGTTGATTAGATGTGATTCGACCGGACAAGCACGGTTGGAGGAGATTCGATCATTGAAAGAATCCGCACGAGTCCAGCAGACATTGGCTCTAAAAGACAACAAACTCACGGCGAAGGCGGGCGTAGATTCGATGGGGATCTACCTAACCTACAAAGAACGACATACAGAAGAACAGAAAATTCAAACCATCGAAACCGTCATAGAGAAAGAAGTCAATGTTCTCAAATGGTGGCAGAAGTCGTTGATTTGGATAGGAATGTTCTCGATGATATTCTTAGCAATTATGGTTGTTTTGAAAATGATTCTAAGACATTAATCTCAAAAAAAATGTTCTCTCCCATTCCATCTGCAAACCAAGGTTCTTAATCAATTCGTGGTGGATAATCATCGTGCTACAGAAAGCAAAACATCATCATTATTAGGCGCCGCCAATCCGCAAGGATATGGCGGCTTTTTCGTTCATTTGGGTTCGGAGAAAGAAATTACGCTCAACTTTACTGCGAAGTGAGCGTAAAACTGAGCGTAAATTTTGTAAGTAAATGACTATTACATACTTATTCGTGGAGATGGGCGGAGTCGAACCGCCGTCCAAACAACGTACCAAGAGGCTTTCTACACGTTTAGTCATCCTTTGATTGTCGGCTGCGGTCTGCCGGAAGACGGGCTAACCGAGGCTTATCCTTTGGGGCTTGGCCGGATTTAAAGGAGTCCTCCGGTGCGTCCTTCTTGAATGATACCCCGAACTCGGAACAGAGAAGGCGTAAAGTCCGCGGGATACTCGTCGGAACCGCATCCTAGGCGGCTCGGATTAAGCTAATGCGACTTGGTCGATTAGGCAGCGAGTGCGTAGTTGTTATCAGCAACTAAATTTTTGGAGAACCAGTTTGGCGGGCCGGCCCTCCATGAGCCCGACGTGCTTACCGCCCGGAATCATTGCTGTCAAAACCAGAACATCCCCAAGCGATTTGTGACAAAGATACGATGAATATTCCGGATTTGTTTCAAATCATCAAGAAAATTTGATGCGGAGATTAACTCTTTGATAATACGGAAAATAAACAGTGATCTTTGGTAGAATCAAACCGAAGGTCTTTAGTTATCTGCTTGTTAATCAAAGGGTTATCTGCCACTGGTTGAGGCTGAATGAGTGGCGTGTAATGAGCACATAATCAAATAATATCACTTCCTTCTATGGTGGAAGACAACTAAAGGGAAATGACTTATGTCTTGATTTGCAAGTCGTTGCCAATCACGGCCTCTTATGATGCCGACATCCGAAAGTGGACTTACTGTTGAAAAATGATACGCAAAGCCTTAAGAATATTCCTTAATGATTGCTAACTTTGCAAACTATGGCGATTAACACAATAGAGAAAGCGATATACAACCGCACGGAGCTGCTTCTGGGCGATGATGTGATGGAGGCGCTAGCGACCACGAGGGTGATCATCTTCGGGGTTGGGGGAGTCGGCAGTTGGTGTGCGGAGGGGCTTGTGCGGAGCGGGGTCACGAAACTGACGGTTGTGGATTCGGACAGAATCTGCATTACGAACGTGAACCGGCAGCTGATGGCGACCACAAAAACCGTGGGACAGGTGAAGGTGGATGCGCTGAAAGCACATCTGCTTGAAATCAATCCTAAGGCCGAGATCACAGCGATCCAACAAATCTACTGCGAGGAGACGGCTGGACAGTTCAATCTTGATGAATATGATTACGTCATCGATGCGGTTGATTCTCTGAAAGATAAGGCTCATTTGATCCTTAAGGCAGCGGCAAGCAAGGCGAAGTTCTACTGCTCGTTGGGAGCAGCGCTGAAGGTGGATCCGCTGAAGATTAAGGTGGCGGAGTTCTGGAACGTCAGGGGGTGTCCTCTGGGAGCGGCATTGAGGAAGAAGATGAAGCGAGCCAAGACGCTTCCTGCCAAGAAGTTCCTGTGCGTTTATGATGACGAGGTGTTGCCGAACAGAGGGCATTGCCAGAGTTGTGGGACAGAGAAGTGCATGTGCCCGAAGGCTCAGAATGGGCCGGGGGATCCTGACCTGCTGAATCACGAGTGGTGCTCGTCCAAGGCCCAGATCAACGGCACGACCGTCCACGTCACGGCAATATTCGGAATGACACTTTCCGGACTGGTGATAGATGACATCTACCGCCGGGCGCTGAAGGCTTCGACTGCGGTGAAAACCAACATTGAACCTATGGATTTGAATATGCCAGAGCGTGCGACGGAAAATGTTTCCGATGCGCTGGCTAATACGGCTGAAGCGTTGAAGGATCAAACCACATCAAAAATGCCGGAGGCTTGACGGACATATTCAAAAATCAGTCGCTATGTTCAATAATCGCGGTTGAGATATTCATAAATAATGGAACAGCAGAAGGTTTGGGACCCGTTGAGGAAGAAGGAGGTCGCGCTGACGCCGGAGGAGAAGGTGCGGCAGTGGTTCATCGGTGTGCTGAAGGAGCGGCTGAAGGTTCCTGAATATATGATGATGAGTGAGGTGGGGATGAAGTTCGGGGGTAAGGATTTCCGTGCGGACATTCTCGTCTATGGCAGGGACACGGCTCCGCTGATGGTCGTTGAGTGCAAGCGGGAGGATGTGCCGATGAGCCGGGAGGTGCTGGAGCAGGCGCTGCGGTACAATTTGGTGCTGAATGTGAAATATGTGGTGATAACCAACGGGTTGAAGACTTTTGGCTTCGCACGGGACGGTGAATCATACACTCAGATGAAATCTTTCCCGGATTGGGAAACCATGCAGAAATAATATGGGTGCGACAATAACACAGGGTTATCTTGACAGGCCGATCTTCGGCATCGTCTCGTCTGCCGCTGAGGAACTTGGCGTAAGGGCTTTCGTGATAGGAGGTTATGTGCGTGACTGCTTCCTCGGCAGACCTAATGACGACATTGACATAGTCGTGGAGGGAAGCGGAATCCGGCTCGCGGAGGCTGTGGCCGCGAAGATTGAGGAAAGGGATCACAGGCATTGCAACGTGTCCATATTCAAGACATTCGGTACCGCCATGCTGAAGTGGCACGGGGCGGAGATTGAGTTTGTCGGTGCGCGTAAAGAGTCTTACCGCCACGATTCCCGCAAGCCGATCATCGAGGACGGAACGCTCGAGGAGGATCAGGAACGCAGGGACTTCACCATCAATGCGATGGCGTTCAGTCTCCAGAAAGAGGACTACGGAGCGCTCGTGGATCCGTTCGGAGGCATCCGCGACCTTGCAGCGGGCATAATACGCACCCCTCTGGAGCCGGAGCAGACCTACAGCGATGACCCTCTGAGGATGCTCCGCGCGATCCGCTTCGCCACGAAACTCAGCACCCAGGAGCAAAAATTCACCATTGTCCCAGAGTCCCTGAGGGCGATGAGGAATATGCGCGACCGCATGACCATCCTTTCCAAGGAGCGCATCGTCGAGGAACTCAACAAGATCCTCATCACGCCGCACCCTTCGATGGGTTTCAAACTCATGGACGAGACAGGTCTCCTTGAATATATCCTCCCGGACCTTCTGAAACTCAAAGGAGTGGAATCCGTTGACGGAAAGGGACATAAGGAAATATTCTCACATACACTACAGGTCGTGGACAATGTGGCGGCTTCGGAGATAGAGGGCATCGCCGCCGGCACCCTGAAGGACTTCACTCCTGATGAGGGAGGGGACAGCTTCGTGGAGTCTGTCCGCACACAACCGAATGTCTGGCTGCGTTGGGCCGCCCTTCTGCACGACATCGGAAAGCCGGCAAGCAAGCGTTTTGATCCATCCGTCGGTTGGACGTTCCACGGCCACGAGGTCATCGGTGCGAAGATGATCCCAAGAATATTCAAGGCTCTCAAGATGCCTCTGAACGAGAAAATGAAATACGTCCAGAAACTGGTAGGTCTGCATCACCGCCCGATCGCCCTTGTGGATGAAGAGGTTACGGATTCCGCTGTGCGCCGTCTGCTGTTCGACGCTGGCAACGAGATCGATGACCTGATGCTCCTGTGCAACGCCGACATCACCTCGAAGAACCCCGTCAAAGTCGCCAAAATCCGTCAGAATTTCGAACTCGTCAAGCACAAGTTGGTCGAAGTCGAGGCCAAAGACGCCATCCGTAACTTCAAGAACCCGATCACCGGTGAATATGTGATGGAGGTCTATGGCCTGAGTCCGTGCCGTGAGATCGGCATCCTCAAGGAATATGTCAAAGAGGCCATCCTGGACGGCCAGATCGGCAACAACTTCGAGGAGGCCGATGCCTTCATGCGCGTCAAGGCGGCCGAGATGGGGCTTACACCAGTCAGTGGGGCATAAGCAATAAGGACATCATTCTAAAGAGTCCGATATCGTTATCGGTCTTCGCAGAACAATAGAAAGACAACAGCATGTTTGTGCGTGAAATCCGGTGGCTCGCGTACAGACGCCATTGGGAGACGAAAAGAGAGCCAAGCGTCCCCCAAAGGTGTAGGATGCTCTCTTGGGAATCAAAAGAGGTCGAAAGTGCCACCGAAAGGAACAAGCCAGGCTGAAATGCACGAAATAGGGGTTTGGCAGACTTGACTATTTGAAGATCACCCGAACAAATCATCTAGAGTCACTTCTTTCTGGACTATGGAATAGTGGGCATTTTTTTGCACACCGAAGGTCGTGATCATAACAAGATGAATGGCCTTTTTGGTGCTGGTCGCGGCCTTGAAGACATTGATCTTGTGGAGTAGTTCTGTCTCGTAGGATTTTGTGATCACATATTCATGCTCACTGAACTTTATCTCACATAGGTCTATGATGCCGTCACGCCTGTCGATCATCAAGTCTATCTGGGCTTTGCCTCCTTTTTCGTCAGTGCCTCTCCATGAACATTGCCTTGAGGAAATTCCTGAAATTCCCAGTTTCTTCTTGATCTGCTCGACATGATTCATGCAAAGCAGCTCGAATGACATTCCGGCCCAGGAGCGGTGCGAGGGATTGTCAATTCTGTTGCTCCAGAAATTCTCATCGTCTCCGTAATTGTCTTTTATGAAATCATAGTAGAACAAAGTGAAATAATCGCATAACCTGTAGATGCGGTCTTTCTTATTCTTCAACCAGTCCTTTGACGAACTGATGAAACCGCAATCCTCAAGTTCCTGCAAGGTTTTGGTCATTTTCCCGTTTTCCGGTAATCCGGTGGCCATTGATATTTCCTTCCGTGTAAGACCATATCTCTTGGAATGAATGGCTTTGACTATCTTCAAATGTTGCTCCGGATTCTCGAACAATGATTCATAAAGCCGTGAGAACTCGTCCCAAAGCCTGGCTCTCTTTTTGAAAAAGATGTTGTCGATGTTCTGACTTAAACTCAAGCCTTTTTCCATCTTGTCCAGATAATATGGAATCCCTCCCATGATCATATAGCATTCCGCAATGTCCTTGCGTGAAAGAAGCACATGCTTTTGATTCAGAAATGCCTCGGTTTCCTTTAATGTGAAAGGCTCTAGGAATATTCTTTCAGTGTCGCGGTTGAAAAGTCCTCCTTTATTACTGAATATTTTCTTGGTGATCCATGAAGTGGCTGAACCGCAGACAATCAGCATCAGATCATTCTCACCCGATCCCCATCCATTCCAGAAATTTTCCAACGCGCTGACAAAGTCTGATTTTCTAGTCTCCATCCATGGAACCTCGTCAAGGAACACCACCTTTTTCCCCGGGTGGGTTATTCCTTGAAGATATCTTTTCAGCAATCTGAAAGCCTCGAACCAATCTTTAGGAGAGTCAACATCCTCTCCTGAATATTCAATCAGTGCATTCGCGAAGTTCTCCAACTGTCGTCGGCTGCTTTTCTTGTAAAGGCCTGTCAAGCAGAAGTCAAACTGATTGTTGAAAGTCTGCCTTATCAGAAAAGTCTTGCCAACCCTTCTTCTTCCATATACAACAATGAATTCGGGTGATTCGGATTCATACCTTCTCCTTAATTCATGGATTTCTTTTTCTCGGCCGATAATCTGTCCCATGTTTCTTGCTTTTTTGCAAATATAGCGATTTAGACGAAATTTGTGACGAAAAATTAAGATAAGTTGTCTAAATCTATTATTTTTTACAAAATTTAGACAACCTATGAGCGAGGTCACCGGTTCCACTCACGGAGGAAGCCTCCGATGGTGATTCGTGCGCAGACAGTCCGTTCCCACGCACGGCACCACCTCCAACAACCATTGGGGCGTGGAGACATTTGTTCTACGCACGGTGCACAGGCGTTATATTCAATTATTCCTTTTTGAACCCGGCTTGACATTTGGCGTAATGATGGTTGCCTTGCCATGCCTTTGCGCATCTTTCATCGCTGACCGAAATGCTTCACCCAAAGATTCTGAGGATTGCCTGAGATATTCAATCATCTCATTTTGGTTTACACTCACTGCCAGGTCCGCTATCGCCAGTGCCCTGATCATAGCCTGAACCGACATTTCGTTACCGCCCCATAGTGTCGTTGCCATTGAAATCATTGCGTTTTGCGTGATGTCAAGAGCCATCTGCGGATTTTTCGTCACATCGATGTCCGTGTTGAACCTCAGTTGTCCATTGCAGTCTTGCAGCACTTCTAAAATCTTTTTCATAATTTTGAATGTTAATTGTTTATTTTCCAAATACTTGGACTGTTTTAAAATTTAAAGGGTAACGTGCACCTCAGGACATTTTTTTCGGAACGATGCATTTTAGGCTTGTGCTTAATTAGATGCATCTTTTAATCGCCATATTATGGTTAGCGACCTAAGGCTTATAAGTCCGATTTATTGTCTATTGCTCCATAGAAATGAAAGTATTGCCAGAAAGTGAAAGAATATATGTCACGTTTGGCTTTTGGCAGCGCTGAGAGGAAACATCGAGTCAATCTCGTACTGCGAGAGTCCGAGGATGCGTCTGATCTGTCCATTGGAAGATCGGTAGTCACTTCTGAGCTTCCTTGCCAAATCCTGTTTTTGAGCCGTGGTTAAATCCCTGAGACTGTTGGCGGCATAGTCGGCCTTCAGAATCTTGACAACTTGGGTGAACAATTCGGAATCAGTCAGATACTCGCCATCATCCAGTTCTGCGGCCAACTTTTCGTAGGCTTCGATGTTCTTGCTGATCATATAGAAATATTGATGCGCGTTGCGGAACATGGCCATGCCGAGTTTGACGGCGCAATATTCCAGAGGAGAGACATATCCGTCAATAATTCGATAGTCTTCAGGAAGATGAGGATTCCTGCTCCGGAACATTCGGCGGATTCCGATGTCGGAAACGTCGGACAACTTTTTTGCAATCTGAACATCGTTGAAATAGTACCGGCCTGTGCCCCAAGGGTAAGAAAACGGTGTGTGTGAAGGGTTGACGACATAGCCGTTGCGGTTCACATAGACGATGGCATCTCTTAAGGCTTTAAGATCGTTTATTGGCTTCAGACTCATCTGGAATTGATTGGAAAGCCTACCTTGAGCCTTCGTGGACAGGTATCGCTTCAGCCTTTTGCGGTAAGTAGCGAAAAACTCATTGATGATGTGTTCGTCTCCGCTAAGTACTATATGAATATGGTTGCTCATTATCTCAAAAGTTATGACCGAAAGAGTCGGAAATTCTGCCAAACATCTGGCCATTAGGTTCATAGCGAACCTATAGTCGTTATCATTCGCAAACACTAAGGATGTGAGGTTTCCAGGAGTGTAGAGATGCCACCACCTACCACCACTGAGGAATGCCACCTCGCACATTCGCTCGGATTCTATGTATGAAATTCGTTTCATAATTTATAGTTTATTCCGTGCGTTGAAATGAGTTTCTTACGCACAGATGGTTAATCGTTGATGTCTCGTGCGTGGGATCGCCGTCATCACACCCCGCCACTTGAATATCAAGTTCCTCGTGAGTGATTTAATCGACTCTACGCACGGAAAACAAAAATGCGAGCCAGGCACGATATAACCTAACTCGCTTTGCGGATTCTTTGCTCCGCGGCAATCAATCTTGTTTTGTTGTCACGACAGCAGTGAATGTCACCGTGCCGGTCTTTGCGTTACATCTTCCGAGGCCGCTGCCAGATTTGCATACAGGCTCAACCTGTGGGAAGGCTTACGGTAACGCAAATGTAAATAATTCATCCGGATTTACATCACGAAAATAATCTTTTTGCTGAATTTTAACAGATATCACGTACTCAAATTCTTTCCGGTGCGTGTAAAGCTCATTCTGACGCACAGACTTGCTACCATCGCCCTTTCGTGCGTGTGAAGTCCCGTTCCGCTCACGGGCTCAGCCAGCGGCACCCTTCGTGCGGGACGTGAAAATGGTGAGGATGGCTTAAACGATAAATACCAACTTCTCGCCACAATCGTGACCGAATGCAGAACAGAATACCGAAAAATTGCGATTGCCGGACTTTTCGGGCCGATGTACTTTTGCATCGTCAACCAGCAGGTGGCAAAGATAAATTGCCGTGGGGTTGCTTAAGATGTGACAGATGATTTTAACGATTACCAAAAAAGATGAGACAGAGACTTTTACTTGTAATAGTTCTGATTGCGGGATGTTTCTCCGCTGATGCTCAGAGATTTACTGTAGGTGGCTACGGCGAGGCGATGATGACCCGCAACTTCTACAGTGACGCTTGGCAGAGGTACAACCATCCGGAGCAATATAAGGATGACAAGAGCCACGGACGCTTTGATATTCCTCATTTCGTCATCAATCTCGGGTACGACTTCGGCAGGGGCTGGACACTCGGCACGGAGATCGAGTTTGAGCATGGCGGCACGGAAAGCGCTGTGGAACTGGAGGCGGATGAGGCTGGTGAATATGAGAGTGAGATCGAGCGTGGAGGCGAGGTGGCCTTGGAGCAGTTCTGGCTCCAGAAGGCTTTCAGTGATGCTTTCAAGGTCAGAACTGGAATGATCATCATTCCTGTGGGGCTGACGAACGGTCACCACCTTCCTACCGAGTTCTTCACGGCTTATAGAATGGAAGGGGAGAACACCGTTTTCCCTTGTACTTGGCATGAGCCGGGAATCGAAATTTTGGGCGATCTCGGGAAATGGTCTTATGAACTGATGTTCCTTCCGGGACTTGACTCCGACAGGTTCAGCACAGAGAACTTCATTCAGGGCGGAGCCGGATCCCCTTACGAATTCAAGATCGCGAACTCCTACGCAGGGGCGTTCAGGATTGACAACCATTCTGTCAAAGGGCTCAGAATTGGGCTTAGCGGTTACTTTGGCTCAAGTTTCAACAACTCGCTGACGAAAAATTCCAAGTACAAGGACTGTAGGGGAGAGGTGATGATCGGGTCCGCTGACTTCACCTACACGGGACGCAACGTGATCGCCAGAGGCTGCTTTGACTATGCGCATCTAAATGATTCACAGCAGATTACTGCTTTTAATAAAAACAATATGTCAAATGCTTCTCCGTCACCTCACAATGCGGTCGGATCCGATGCGATTGTGGGAAGCTTGGAGGTGGGCTATGATATTCTTTCGCTTTTCAAGAAGGATAGCAAGTGCTATGCCTTCGCCCACTACGAGTACTACGACTCGATGTTCAAGGTGGCCGACGGTGTGTTGGACTACAAGTGGTGCGGGAAGCATCGGATCGCTGCCGGTATCAACTGGTACCCGATCAAGGACATCGTGGTGAAGGCGGAATATTCAAAGCGCTTCTATGCCGTCCCGTTCAACAATGAGCCTTCCATCACGCTGGGGATCGCCTTCAGCGGCTGGTTCTTGAAGTGATGGACATCAATCACTTCAAGAACTACTTCATCCCCCCCCCCAGTCACTTCGTGACAGCACCGGTGGGGCACGGGGAAAGGATTCCCCGAAACCCCTTCGGTCGCTTCGCTCCGAGTGAACGTGTATAGATAGAAGATTGAAATAAGAATAAATATTCAAATACAACAGATTATGAGACAAGGTTTTAAATTTGCGGCTGTGCTGATGGCTTCGGCACTCACCGTTGTGGCCTGCGACAAGAATTCCACAGACCCTACCTCTGCGAAGGAGGAAACACTTCAGAAGGTAAACGAGACTTTCGTGGACAATACAGTGATTCCTACTTATAGGAATCTCGCAGACAAGTCGCTTGACCTTCAGGCGGCTATCGAGAAACTTCAGGCGAATCCTACGGACGCCAACGTCAAGGCTGCCTGTGACCTTTGGAAAACCGCCCGCCAGTACTGGGAGTGGAGTGAGGCCTTCCTTTTCGGGGCGGCGTCCAAGTACTACATCGACCCGCACATCGACACCTGGCCTCTTGACAAGGTCGCCCTTGAGAACCTTCTCGACAGCGAGAAGATGATGGCCGACATTGAGAACACGGTTGCCAACCTAAACAACGGACTCGTAGGGTTCCACGGGATTGAATATATCATATTCCGTGACGGTAAGGAGCGTGCCGCTTCCGCCATCCCTGCGAAGGAGCTTCTTTACGCTGCGGCTGTCACCAAGGATCTGTCTTTGAGCGCTGCGAGGCTTGAGGCCGCCTGGGCTGGGCTTGACAATGTCACTGCTGCCAAAAAGGAACTCATAGAGGAGGCCGAGATGGAGCCGGAGGATGATTTCGGAGAGCAGATGAAGCTTTGTGGTCAGGCCGGAAGTGTCTGGAAATCAGTCACGGCCGGCAGCGAGCAGATCATCGAGGGATGCAAGGACATCGTGGACGAGGTCGGCAGCCAGAAGATCGGCAAACCTTACACCGGTGAGGATGTGAACTACATCGAATCTCCTCATTCCTGGAACTCTATCGAGGACTTCTACGACAACATCGTCAGCGTCCGCAACGCCTATTTCGGAGCTCTCGGAGCGACATCCGCGCAGACATATTCAGTGAGCGCCTATCTCGCCGGTGTTGATCAGGCAGCCAATGAGGGAGTCATCTCAGCAATCGAGAAATGCCTTGAGAAGATCGCTGCGATGCCTAAGCCGTTCGTCAAGAACTACAAGGACGCGAAGGTCAAGGATGCGATCGATGCCTGCAACGATCTTAACGATGCCCTTGAGGTGGCGCGTCAGGCTTTGATCAATGACTAATGTGAATGTTCTTTGAAGTGAAAATAACGCCGCCGGTTCCTTTGGAAGAAGCGACTGAAATGGAAGTTGTTCACTCTCGGAATTATTAATGAATATCCAAGGATTGGCCGGTTTTCCGGCTGATCCTTTAACCAATATTAAGATTATGAATAAATCACTGCTGATACTTTCAGTTACCCTTTTAGCCTTCGCCGCCTGCAACGGCAACGGAGGCACTGACGAACCTGAAAAGCCTGCTGAACTTAGTGACGAGTGGTACGCTGGAGGTAAACTCGGCACTGCTTTCAACTCAAGCGCCTCGGCTTTTGAACAGCCGACTCCTGTGATCGAGAACTCCGGAATGATCCAGTCATTCAAGAACGGAGAGATGTTCTTCGAGAGGGATTTCAATGAGAATAAGGACGGGGCTTTCAGCGGCCTAGGCCCGTTGATGGTTCGTCGCGGATGTCTCTACTGCCACCCTAACTACAGCCACGGCAAGCGCCAGACCGAGTACAAGGCTGACAAGACCGGCAACGGCTATCTGCTTGTCATCACGGACGACACGGACACCTACCTCAGCTCCGTGACCGGGATGCCTCAGACACTTGCTGTCGCTCCTTTCAAGGCACCGATTGATGAGAGTAAGATTCGGATCGACTGGCCTGAATATACCGATGAATGGGGAAATGAATTTCCTGACGGAGAGCGTTATAGTCTGATTTACCCTGAGGTTGTCATCCCTGAGGATGCATTCTATGTTCCGCTTGAGGTCACAAAGAACGGTGTCACGTCGGAGGTGCCATATTCAAACGTCCGTTTTAGGGTCGAGTCTACGATCGGTGTCTATGGAGTGGGGTTGCTGGATGCGATTGATGACGCTGACCTCAAGGCACAGTACGCCAAGGAGGAGTCTTTCGGAGCCAAGTTGAATCCGGCTATTTTTGCGAATGGGGACTGGACGAGCCTTTACGGCAAGACAACTCACCCTAAGCGTTTCACCTATGCGTTGAGCCGCGGTCCGCTTCAGGATGCCGCCGGCGCGAACGCCATCTGGAACATCACCAATGTCACCAGGAGCGACAGGCGTTACCACTATATGACGGCCACCTACGCCAAAGTGGCCTCGCAGGATCCTAATGTTCAGAAAGATTTCTACAAATATTTCCCCGAGCAGAACAAGACCGGCAATGTTCGGGATGACATCTACAACTATCTGATGGCCAAGGATCTGACTCCGGAGATGACTGATGATGAATATGCCGATTTTATGATCTGGCACAGGGGGCTGGCTGTCCCTGCGGCAAGGGATATGGACGATCCGGAGGTCATCAAAGGCAAGGAACTCTTCACGAAGATCGGCTGCGCCACATGCCACCGTCCAAGTTGGACGACTGGCGATGATAATGTGACGGATCCTAACGGGTTCTTCAAGGACAACGATCCGAGGCTTCCTCGTTACCCTCATCAGACCATCTGGCCTTACACTGACATGGTCCAGCACAGGCTTTTCATGCAGAACGACATCCGTACAGGTTGGTGCAGGACGACTCCGCTTTGGGGACGTGGTTTGAGTGAGTTGGTCGCGGGCGGTGTTGACAGGCTTCACGACTGCCGCGCCAGAACAGTCATCGAGGCGATTATGTGGCACGGCAGCGCCCAGAGCGACGCCCGTGAGTCTGTCGAGAATTTCCGTGCCCTTTCCAAGACAGAAAGGGATGCTGTTGTAAAATTTATCAACTCGATATAGTCTTTCGAGAAAGACTATATCGAGTCCCATTTACCCCCAGTCCTTACGGACAGCCCCGTTGGGGCATTGGGGACCGTATTCCCCAAACCCCTTGCGTCGTTACGCTCCGATGTGGGCATATTCAAGGTTTTGTGAATATTTGAAATATTACTCTGATATCTGATGGCAAGAATCTTTTCTGGGCGGCCGGCGGCCCTGGTGCTGCATCTTTCGCTGACGCTGATTCTGGTTGGGGCGCTTGTGACAACCTTTTCGGCCCGGAAAGGGACGATTCACGTGCGTGAGGGAGAGTCCGTCGGGACTTTCGAGACCAAGGATGGAACTGTTCTCGAGCTGCCTTTCTGTGTGGAACTTGAGGACTTCGAGGTGCTTTACCATTCTGGAACAGACGCCGCTTCGGACTACAGCTCACGACTGCGTTTCATAAAAAACGGAGCGGTTCTTCGGGAGGGCGAGGTGAGAATGAACCGCATCCTGTCCTGCAAAGGTTATCGTTTCTATCAGACTGACTATGACAGCGATGAGGCCGGCGTGACGTTTACCGTGAGCCACGATCCGGTCGGCATAGCTGTGATTTACACCGGCTATGCGCTGTTGCTTCTCGGGCTTTTGGCATTTTTCTTCACAGACAAAAGGTTTAAGAAGTTCTTTGGGAACGCATTGAGATATTCATCGGCTATCGTGGTTATTCTGTGCTTGGAGGCAACAGTCTCCGTAGCAGGGAATACCGAAGACCGAATTGCCGAATATGATGGCACTTCGGCCAAAGAGAATCCGGTAAAACGAACTTCGGTTACCCCGAAGGCCCTGCCGAAAAACATAGCTGCTGAGTTCGGAAGACTCTATGTTCTGTACCACGGGCGAATATGCCCGCTCCAGACTCTCGCCTCGGATTTCAGCGCAAAACTTTACGGAACTTCCGGAGTCAAGGGACTGACTGACGAACAGGTGCTTACTGGCTGGATGTTCTATGGTACAAGCTGGAGGAATATTCCTATGCACAACCGGAAGAAGGCAGTTGATGCGATGGATAAGGAGGCGACGATTAAGGCTTTATATTCAGGGAACCTTCTGAAGATCTATCCTTTACGTGACAGCACTGGGCGGCTTGGATGGTACTCGCAGAGCGATCGGCTGCCGGAGGGAATCGCTGATGAGGAGTGGCTTTTTGTCCGCAAGTCGATGGACTACATCTTCGAGTTGGTGGTGAACCGTGAATATGTCAGGCTGGGTGAGTCTCTGGAGAAACTGCACCGCTTTCAGGAGACAAAGATAGGGGAGAGTCTGCCACCGGCTTACCGCATCAAGGCTGAGCGGGCGTACAACGCTCTGCCTCCGCTGTTTCCGATCGCTGGGATGTTTTTGATGATAGGGCTGACACTGCTGGCTGTCGCTATGAGGCGGATGGTTTGCGTACCTGATTCAGCATCAGCCACCGGCTGGAGTGGAAAAGTGATTAATCTGGTCGAGGCATTGTCGGGAATTGTTTTCTTCTTGGCACTGACCGCTGTGCTTGGACTGCTTTGGACCGCGAGCGGACATATTCCTTTTTCCAACGGATCTGAGACGATGTTGACGATTGCTTGGACTGCGATGCTTGCCGCCTTGCTGAGTTTCAGACGGTTCCCCATTATGATGCCGTTTGGGATTATCGTCGCCTCGTTGGCCACATTGGTTTCCGCGATGGGCAACGCCAACCCTGCCGTGACTCAACTGATGCCGGTCCTGTCCTCACCGCTGCTGAGCATCCACGTCTCTTTGATGATGCTCTCCTACACCATTTTAGCCGTCATTATGATCAACGGTATCTGTGGTCTTATAGCCTCGTTGCGCCATACCTTAGTCCCCGAGCCTGCCGAAGGAAGTGGATTGGATCGTCCCTCACCGGCCCTTCGGCAGGCTCAGGGACCGAAAGAAGCCTCCGCGAAGATGGCACGGATGTCAGAAGCGTTGATGTATCCGGCATTGTTTTTCCTGGGTTCCGGCATCATTGCGGGCTCCGTCTGGGCCAACGTCTCCTGGGGCTGCTACTGGAACTGGGACCCGAAAGAAACCTGGGCGCTGATCACTTTCCTGATCGCCTCCCTCGGTGTGCACCGCACCCGTCTTCAGTTCCTGAAAAGTCCCCGATCCTATCACATCTACACCCTTATCCTCTCAGCCTCCGTCCTCTTCACTTATTTCGGAGTCAACTATCTCCTCGGAGGCATGCACAGTTACGCAAAGGTGCTGTAGAAAGAATCGAGTGCTATCCCTCAGAACGTCAATTGCAGTCCGACCGATGAAAGGAGTCTGTTCCCGACATGGCTTTGTAGATAATCAATGCCGGTTTTCAGCCCGATTGTAGTGCTTTCTTTCACTACTCTGAGGTATTCGATTCTGGCTCCGACCACGACATGATCAGAAGAAAGGACCTCCAAATCGTGAGGATACCATTCCTGGACAGGGCGGCTTTCAGCGCGGGCTCCGTTGTAGACATATTCACCATCAATGCTCTTGTAGCCTTTGAGTTGCAAGCCTGTCGTCAGGCTGCTCCTTTTGAAGAAGAATTGTCTTGAGGCTCCTACCTCAGCGCTGACACCGGAATATTTGAACAGACTGTGCGGGGTGACATAGCTGTCATTTTTGCTGATGTATCTGGCCTGAGAGTGGATATTCCACAGAAAAGATTGACCTTTAGTCAGGAAGTAATCGTATGATAAAGCCGCGTCGAAAGTGCGGTATTTGCTCATGGTTGCCTTGGAAACCACTTCCCAGCCTACACCGCTGATTTGTTTGGTGGCATATTCAGTCCCGTTTGTCAACTTGTATAGCGAGTTGAGTGACAATTTGTGCAGGGCGTTGTCTCGTTCTGAAACTAGCTTGGCATTCAAATAGCAATCATTGACACTGCTGAGTCCCATATCACGGGGTTGGGTCGCATCTTGCCTCAATTCTGTTTGGCTTAATCTGTAGCCAGCGTCTATCAACAGTTCTATGCCTGAGTCAAGTCCGTACTGGATGGCTCCACCGTAACTGTTGCCTTGATAGTACATAGTGTAGAGGCCTCCGGAACCTACCACATCTTCTGTGAAGTTGCCCAAACCTTTCAAGACAAACACATTCTGCAGCAACGAACTGTTGCTAAGGGTAGGAGCGGACCTTTCAAGGTAGTGTGAGTATAGGATGTTCATCCCCAAGGAGTGATGTGATCCTATCGAGAAGACAAACGATGGCGAAAGGTCAACATCGTAGGCCGTGGATTCACTGCGAGGGTCCTGCTGTTTTGCCGCGATGCGGTCACGGTATCGGACGTGTAGTCCACCGAAGTGTCGTCCTGCCAAAGGAACCGCCA
>DBKH01000105.1:0-9560 GCA_002297815.1 Bacteroidales bacterium UBA755
TCCGTGCAGCCACTTTCGACAACACTATGGCCTAAGAATGTCGTCAAACCTCTCCGCATGTCCACTTTCGACAACCCCTAAGCCCTAAAATGTCGTCCATTCCCTCCGCACAGCGACTTTCCAGAACCTATTGCTGCTTTGAGTTTCCAACGCAAATTAGTCTTAGGCAAGGGACGTAGCAGATCCCTAGTAGAAATGCGACACCTGTTGACGACATTTCGAGCCATGAAAAATTCTCAACCAACATCGTTATTCCCCAGATTGTTCTACCGAAGAAGACAATCAACATGGTGATGACCGCTGCCTTCTGGAGTGGCATCTGACGGATGAGTCCCAAGACAGACAGCCCATAGCTTCCGGCAAGAAAAAAAGCTAATGCGATGAAGACGGTTATCAAATATGGCAGCCAGGCTCCGTGCGTGGCTATCTCGTCCATTAGTCCGTTTATCCCATAGATGCTAAACACGGTCTCCAGACAAAACAGACAAGCCAAATGCCCAACCCCAATCACGAAATGCAGAATCACTCCCAATAAAACCAATTTTCTCATACCAAATTTAATTTATGAATATTCCAAAGTTGTTTCAATGAATATATCTCCTTCCAAGCCTCCCTTGGAATTCCGAGTGCAAATTTACAGAGTAATCCCGTTCGCTGTTCTTTGTCCGTATGGACAGATTGTTTTATTTAATTTATTGATTATCAGAGTGAACTATGTAGGATCTATGGACATATTCACGCATGATGAAGAACAATGCGCTATTTCAAGCATTGAACTAGTCTGAGGTGAATCCTTGTTACTTAGAAAATGTAACCAAGCGTTACTGAGAATGTTTGGAAGTGGGCTTTGATGTCTCCGCTGTTGAATAAATTGTTAATTTGGTTGCGGCCACTGACGTCAAAGATCATTTGTCCGATAACGAATCCGATACTGTAATTGAGTCCGTATTGATTCATGTTGACTTCCAGTGCTTTACCGGACAAGGTAAAGTCCTCGATGTCGCTTTTCAGAATGCGGGAGTAGTAGCCTCCGAATCCCACAAATCCTCTGAAACCGCCTCCGGTTTGAAGCATGGCCATGGCCGGAACCGTTACCGCTTGGTGACGGACTCTGACGAATGACGAGTACGGGGCTGCATCGTCCGGGAACTTTGCGCTGGCACATTCATAAAGACCTCTGACATTCAATCCGAAGTTCCCTGAATTAACTTGCATTTGGACTCCAGCGCTTCCTCCGTACCCTTCTTTGGTGACTAACGCAGACTTGTGGAAATTCATGTTCGTCCTGTCAATCGAGGCCACAACCCCGAATTCGAAAGCAGGAGCTTTCAACGCATGCTTTCTGGCCACATGTCCGCTTCTCTCGAACGATGGATCCGAAGCCATTGTCAACGTGACGTCCGAAATGTAGCCTGTCACTTTGTCTAGTCCTTCATAGTCAATGAGTTCAACGTCGTCTTCGGGCTTGTGGTACGGAGACTTGAGCCCAGTTGTCACTGCAAGTGTCGGGATGCCTTTGCTCGCGAACCCTTCTGTGTCCGTGGCTGTGAAAATGGATTTCTCGAATTTTACCGGATCTACAACGATAGAAAATTTATCGGCCCCTTCGGTCAGAATCCTTTGCCCGTTCTTGATGGTCGCTGCACCCTCCAGTTTCAGCTTCCCGGAGGCCTTGTACCAGCCGACCATGTCCAGACTCATCATTAGTTTGATCTTATCCAAGCCGACAGCCTTGACCAATGTGTCTGACAAGGCTTTGGACCCCCAAAGACCAAGCTCTTCAGCGTCAAACGCTGCGATGATCACGCTTCTTCTCAGGCTGTCACGTTTGGAAAAAAGCTCACGAGCGACCTCAATCAGCGCAGCGGATCCAGAAGCGTTGTCGTCAGCACCATTATAGACCTTTCCGTTTCGTACTCCAAGATGGTCATAATGAGCACCTAGGACGATATATTCATTTTTTAGCTCAGGGTCGCTTCCCTCAATCACTCCGACCACATCCAAATACCTCGCATCGAAAGACGAGTTCCTCCCGCCCGATGCGAAACGAAGGGACCAATCTTCGAAGAATGGCTTAATCCCAATCGCCTCATACTGCTTTATAATATACGAGGCCGCTCTCCTTGAATATTCACTGCCAGCCGCGCGCCCTTTGAGCGAGTCCGCCGCTAGAGTGTAAACGTGGTCTTTCAACCGTTGCTGCCTGTTTTGCGCACCTGCTGTGATTCCCAGTAACAGCAGTGCAATAAGGAAGAATCGTTTCATTGAAGGTCGATGTTTGAAATTTTACTTAAAATAGGCATTATATTCCTTAATGCCAAACTTTTGTTCATGAATTATGAATATGTTAGGGAATGGAAACTGATTATGAAATAAGACTGTAATGGAATTATATTAAAGGAATATTCCGGGAATTCAAATTGGCTAAGTAGATAAGATTGGCAAAGGAGCTATAGTTTTGCTGCGAGGTGACGTTCTGTCGGCAGAGTGTCAATGAGAGTGGCTGCCATGATGGGGCTTTCCTGCCAAATTGGCATATTCATGAATATGGCATAACATTCGATAAGACTCCATGCGTCCGGTTGCGGAAACGGAGCCGGGTGAAAACAAAAGAATATAGGAGATTAAAGAATATGGGAAAAATTATTGGTATCGACCTTGGAACCACGAATTCGTGCGTTGCGGTCATGGAAGGCAACCAGCCTACCGTCATAATCAACAACGAGGGTGAAAGAACCACCCCTTCTGTAGTAGCCTTTACCGATGGCGGTGAAAGAAAAATCGGTAATCCTGCAAAGCGTCAGGCCATCACGAACCCACAGAACACAGTCTTCTCCATTAAGAGATTCATGGGTGAGACTTATGATCAGGTTCAGAAGGAGATTGCTAGAGTGCCTTACAAGGTAGTAAGAGGTGAGAACAACACTCCGCGTGTTGACATCAACGGCAAGCTCTACTCTCCGCAGGAGATTTCAGCCATGATTCTTCAGAAGATGAAGAAGACTGCTGAGGACTACCTCCGTCAGGAAGTCACAGAGGCTGTCATCACAGTGCCTGCCTACTTCTCTGATTCACAGCGTCAGGCTACAAAGGAGGCCGGTAAGATCGCTGGACTTGATGTCAAGAGAATCATCAACGAACCGACTGCTGCTGCCCTTGCTTACGGTCTTGACAAGAAGAACAAGGACATGAAGGTCGCTGTGTATGACCTTGGTGGTGGTACATTCGATATTTCCATCCTTGAGCTTGGTGGTGGAGTCTTCGAGGTTAAGTCAACCAACGGTGACACTCACCTTGGAGGTGACGACTTCGATCAAGAAATCATCAACTGGCTTGCAGAAGAGTTCGCAAAGGACAACGGTGGAATTGATCTGAAGAAAGACCCTATGGCTCTTCAGAGATTGAAGGAAGCCGCTGAGAAGGCTAAGATCGAACTGTCTAACCAGACATCGACTGAGATCAACCTGCCTTACATCATGCCGGTTGACGGAATTCCAAAGCACCTTGTAAAGACTCTTACCAGGGCTAAGTTCGAGCAGCTTTGCGACAACCTCTTCCAGAGGTCTATCGAACCTTGCCGTCAGGCACTTAAGGATGCGGGTCTGAATGCTTCTGACATTGACGAGGTACTTCTTGTGGGTGGTTCCACACGTATCCCTAAGGTACAGGAACTTGTTAAGGAGTTCTTTGGCAAGGAGCCTAACAAGAGTGTCAACCCTGACGAGGTAGTTGCTATCGGAGCTGCAATTCAGGGTGGTGTGCTCGCAGGCGATGTAAAGGATGTGCTTCTGCTTGATGTCACCCCGCTGTCACTCGGTATCGAGACTCTCGGAGGTGTGATGACTAAGCTCATCGAGTCCAACACGACCATCCCGACCCACAAGTCACAAGTCTTCTCCACCGCGGCTGACAACCAGCCTTCAGTTGAGATCCACGTCCTTCAGGGCGAGCGTCCAATGGCAAAGGACAACAAGGAGATTGGTGTGTTCCATCTTGACGGAATCGCTCCGGCTCCAAGAGGAATACCTCAGATTGAGGTGACATTCGACATCGATGCTAATGGTATTCTGAACGTGTCCGCTAAGGACAAGGCTACCGGTAAGGAGCAGAACATCAGAATCGAGGCTTCATCAGGTCTGTCCGAGGCTGAAATCCAGAGGATGCGTGACGAGGCAAAGGCCAATGAGGCCGCTGACAAGGAGGCTAAAGAGAAAGTTGACAAGATCAACAACGCTGATGCTCTCTGCTTCCAGTCCGACAAGAACCTCAAGGACTACGGTGACAAGATTCCTTCTGACAAGAAGTCAGCCATCGAATCCGCCCTTGGTTCCCTCAAGGAGGCTGTCAAGAATCAGAACATCTCTGACATAGACCGCTACACCGAGGAACTGACCAAGGCTTGGAACGCTGCCTCCGAGGACATGAACCGCGCGGCTCAGGCTGGTCCACAGCAAGGACCTCAGAACCCTTATGGCCCTCAGGCCGGTCCTCAGGGACCACAGAACGGCCCAGATGACCAAGGTCCTGACGAACAATAAACAAAGCGTTTCCTAAAAGAGTGAATGACTGTTTCAGTCATCCACTCTTTTTTTTGTCCTGTTTCCAATCAACTTGAAGCATAAATTAGGCGATTTTTTTAAGAAATATTTGATTTTAATTTGCAAATATTAAGATTATGCTTAAATTTGCAACTAAATTCTAATATAAGAAGCACAAAACGATTCGATTAATTTCAATTTACTGATTGAAACAATGTTAGGAGTGGAAATTATATTTGCAGACACATCTGGATCCGCAATGGGTTCGGGTGCGTTTGCTGTTTCGGGGGGGGGTATAACACCCTCTAAATCAAAACATTATCGAACTAAGTCCAAAAGTGTGTGTCAGGTCGCTGAGCTTGTCGAAGCGCCAAGGGCACCTTACCTAGTTTCATCGTTCCGCTCAATCCCTAATAACACTATTCCATCAAATATGAATAGCACCGTGACAAACGCTCGGCGCTGGATGCGTCGTGTCTTTCCGGGAGCGGTGATTTTGCTCCTATTCCTGTTTATGTCTAAGCCAGCTATGGCACAGAAGATGGCCGTTAAAACCAACTTTCTTCATGACATCACGACCACAGCTAACCTTGGTGCTGAGTTCCGTCTGGCTCCCAGATGGACATTCGACCTGTCCGGAGACTTCAATCCATGGACATTCTCGGAGGGCAAAAGGTTCAAGCACTGGCTTCTTCAACCGGAACTTCGTTACTGGACTTGTGATGCTTGGTCTGGTCACTTCTTTGCAGCCCATCTTCTGGGAGGGCAGTTCAATGTCGGAGGTTTCGACATCAATGCCAACGCCCTTGGTACAGACTGGAGGCTGATCAAGGATCACCGCTACCAAGGCTGGATGGCCGGAGCTGGATTGGCATACGGCTATGCATGGATTCTTGGACAGCATTGGAACCTTGAGGCCGAGGCAGGTGCCGGCTGGGTTCACAGCTGGTACGACACTTTCCGTTGCGCTGGTTGCGGAAAGAAAATCTCTTCGGACGATCAGCATGATTATTTTGGCGTCACTAAGTTGTCGGTTAGTCTTGTGTATCTATTCTAAAACGAGAAACAATGAAGAGGAATAAATTGATCATAAGCAGCGCACTCATAGCTCTTCTTTTAGGAGCATGGCTGACAGCTAGTGCCCAAAATAATGTGACAATCGCGCAAGAACAGAAAAAAGCAATCGAGGGCGTTTCGTCAAACAATGCTAAAGTTACGCGAGACGGTTCGAAAGTCGCTGTGGACATCAAGCTTGATGTTTCCAATCTTAAGGTCAAGAGTACCAAGGCGATTCTTCTCACTCCTTATTTGGTGAACGGAACTGACTCTTTGGCTCTTTCGTCCATCGGCCTCTATGGCAGACAGCGTTACTACTATTATCTGCGCAATGAGCACAGAATATCCGGAGGCAACGAAACCTCATTCAGAATCGGGGACAATGAGGATGTCATTCCGTATCACGCGGAAACCACTTATGAGGAATGGATGAACGGTTGCCGCCTCATCCTAACTCGAAGAGACTATACTTGCTGCGAGGAGCATGACGGCAATCAACAGTCTGAGCTGGTGTCAAGGGCCCTTTGGGTTCCAACGACCCCGAAACTACTTTACGTCAGTCCGAAAGGCGAGAAAACAAAGTCCCGCAGCCTCAGCGGCACCGCCTACATCGACTTCCCGGTTGACAGGACTGAGATACATCCTGACTATCACAACAATATCACCGAGCTTGGCAAGATTCGCGCAACCATCGACTCAGTGCGCAACGATAGCGACATCACCGTCACATCAATCTACCTCAAAGGTTTCGCCTCTCCGGAGGGGACCTACGCCCACAACACCGACCTTGCGCGCGAAAGGACAGCAACGATTCGTGAATATGTTCTCAAACTCTACGATTTCGATCCTTCCATCGTCACTTTCGGTCATGAGCCAGAGAATTGGGAAGGACTCATTGCATGGCTTCGAAAGAGTTCACTACCTCACGCTTCACAGATTTTGGAAATTGCAGAAGACAAGGACACTGACCCAGATGCCAGGGAGTACAGAATACGTAAATACTACCCAGAAGACTACAAGGTCATGAAGTCCGAGATATATCCGCTTCTTCGCTGTACTGAGTACAAGATAGAGTACAACATCCGCAGCTATAGCGATCCTAAGGAGATTCTTAAGGTCATGAAGACCCAGCCGGGCAAACTCTCCCTTGAAGAGTTCTTCGTGGCGGGCGAGAGCCTTGAGACTGGAAGCCCAGAGTTCAATGAAGTCTTCGACATCGCAGCTGTGATGTACCCTGACGATGAAGTCGCCAACCTTAACGCGGCTAGCGCAGCGATGGGACGAGGAGACCTCAAGACCGCAGTGGCGCGGCTTGCCAAGGCAGGGGAGAGCGCTGAGGCCGACTATTCACGCGGAGTGCTCGCTGTGATGAACAAGGACTACACCACGGCGGTTGACTTCTTCCGCAAGGCAGCGGAAAAAGGTCTCGAAAGCGCGGAAGAGCATGCGAAAGTGTTCAATGAATATGCACGCTCGCTCGAAGCAAAGTAAAACCTGAATATTTCATAGTTATTAATAATTAATTTATCAACCTTTGATTAACAGATGTTTATGAAAGCGAAACATTTAATCATCGCAGGTATGGCGCTTCTTGCGTTCGCAGCCTGCAACAAGGAGGGCTCTATCGATCCTATTTTCAAAGGCGACAAAGCCTACATCAACGTGCAATTGGCCTATTCTTCACCAGAGACAAAGGGTACGGCTACTACTCCACCATTCTATTATGGTACGGCTGAAGAGAACGAGATAAGCAACGCTCATTTCTTTTTCTACTACGCTGACGGATCATTTGCTGCCCATGCCTCAAAAACTTTGGACTGGAAACCCAATGGTCTGGACGACAAAACGCAAGACAACATTGAGAAAATCGGTGGCGGAGTCGTTGTTCTTGAAGGGCTCAAATCAACCGTCTATCCGGCCTACATGTCGGTTGTACTCAATGCTAGCGATAAGATGGTAGATGACCTCTCCCAAAAGAGTATTGTAGAAGCTCAGGCTTACATCGTAGAGTCCCTTGCAACACAAAACGATAAAGTTTGGACAAACTTCACCATGTCAAGCACAACATTTGACAATGGCGAAGAAAGGACCGGCTACTTCTGCGAGAAAGTCCAGCCTCAGAATTTCCAAGAGACTGCGGACGATGCCAAGGCTGATGCCAATGTGGTCACCGCTTACGTTGAAAGGCTTGCCGCAAAGGTTCAAGTAAGTTATGGTGAAAATCTAAATCTTAATAATAAGGAAATCGGTTCTTTTGATGTTGACGGAACTCCTACCACGCTCTATTTCAATATTCTTGGATGGGGTCTAAATGGAACTGCCAAGACATCATACACATTCAAGAACATAAAACCTACCTGGACAGCTGAGTCATCATCACTCGGCTTCACATGGAATGATGCTAGCAATCACAGAAGTTATTGGGCTAAGTTTCCCCTTTATGATGATTCAAATGCATACTATCCATTAAGTAATGAGGATTTGGCTGATAAGAAAAAAGAAACCGCTCTTGATTACATCAGCTACAATGGTCTTAATGTCGAAGTTGGCAAATCAGCTTACTGCCGTGAGAACACAAACACAAAGAATATCCTTAAAGAAGTCTTCGCGAGTGCTGTGACCAGCGTCCTTCTCAAGGCGCAGGTTGTCGATAAGGAAGGTAAAGTCGTTGGACTCGTAAACTTCGATAAAAAACTTTATACCTTTGACAAATACAAGAAAAAGGTCCTCGACAACTATTTCTCTAATGCTGATACTGATAAGAAGATCTATAAAAAGACAGCTGATAATAAGTACGAAGGCGTTAACACTTCTGACCTTGTGGAAGAAAATATCGCAGATGGCAATGTGAAACTTAAGTTTATAAACGGTACTTATTACACTGGTGACGGTACTGACGCTGGGACCTATACAAAAATCACTGCAGATGCTGCCACAGCTCTTCTAAACGGAAACGATGCCATTCCTGCCACACTTGCTTCCTACTATAAAGACGGACAGATGTACTATGACATTCCTATTGAGCATCTGCGCGAAGGTGCTAAGTACACATCCGCTAATTTCAAAACTAATGGACTTGAGGAGGGACTCTACGGAGTTGTACGCAACCACTACTACATGCTCTCAATCAATTCTATAAAGAATCTTGGCAAGGCTGTCTATGATCCTGAAGAGGTTATCATCCCTAGCGATGATGACATCAAGAACTATTACGTTGGAGCCAAGATCAACATCCTCTCTTGGAAGGTTGTAGAGCAAGGCGTGGATCTTTAATCGAAACCCTTTTTTTTCATATAAACTATAACTTCAGCGAGGTGGCCGGGCCAAAATACCGGTGCGGCCACCTTCATTATTAAAAGACTAATCTCAATAATCAAACTGCTATGCTGTCTGTATTCAAAAAGACATTCATCGGACTGCTTGCCATGGCACTGGCAGGCGGAATGGCTGTCTCCTGCAGCGGACTGATCTACGATGACGAGGGAGATTGCGCTGTCTCCTACCGCGTGAAGTTCCGCTACGACATGAACATGAAGTTCGCTGATGCCTTCGCCCATGAAGTGCGCAGTGTTACTCTTTATGTGCTTGATGAGGATGGCAGCATAGTCTGGTCAAAGACTGAAAGCGGTGATGCTCTCACCGTGGAAGGATATTCAATGGAAGTCGATGTGCCTGCCGGGAAGTATGAACTGCTTGCCTGGTGCGACGCTGATGAGTACAAGTCTTGGACATTCCCTCAGGCCAAAGTGCGGAACGATTTGGGCTGCACCCTCAACCATAAGAGTGACGCTGATGGTTCCGCCTACACGGACGGAAGGATAGACGACCTTTACTATGGGTACCTCGCTGAGGCTGATTTCACGGCTGACGAGGGGACTGTCATGGTAACATTGCCTCTGATGAAGAACACCAACAATTTCAAGGTCGTGCTCCAGCACCTTTCCGGGAAGCCGGTGGACAAGGACA
>DBKH01000105.1:9584-16167 GCA_002297815.1 Bacteroidales bacterium UBA755
CTTCTTCATCACTGACGACAACGGTAAGATGGACTGGGACAACAACCTCCTTCCGTGCGACAACGTGACGTACCGAGCCTGGTCGGTGTCCTCCGGCTCCGCTGAGGTGGGCACCCGCTCGGTCACTGAGCCTGTCGAAGTGACTGAGCCTGTCGAAGCGACCAGAGCGACCGAGTCCTTCGGTGTCGCCCTAGCCGAGCTAACGACAGGCCGCCTAGTCATGGGCCACAAGCCAAGACTCCACATCAGAAACAAGGAGACCGGAGCGACCGTCCTCTCCGTCCCACTGCTAGACTACGCCCTTCTCGTCAAAGGGCGCTACAACGAGGCCATCCCAGACCAAGAATATCTCGACCGCCAGGACGACTACAACCTTGTGTTCTTCCTAGACAAGAACGAGAACTGGGCCAACTCATTCATCTACATCAACTCATGGAAGGTTATCCTTCAGAATGAGGATCTATAGAGGAGGTTTTATGGTAACGGTGAAAAGAGGAACCGGACATATTCTTGCGCTTCTTGCGGCATTCACCTTTGCCTTCATGTCATGCAGCGATGAAAGCTGCATCATAAGGCGGGAGACCGGTGAGGCTGTGCAGGTGACTTTCAGGATCGCTGCCGGAGGAAAGTCAGCATTGACCCGCGCGATCACAGAAGACGAAGTTCCTGGATCCGGCTATGAGAACTACATTGATGTGAACAAGGACAGCCTTCACATAATGTTCTTCAGCAATGGCGAGAAAGACGAGGAAAGTAAGTTCGTAGAGGTGTTTACTCCTGAGTCCGTCATTCCCGTTGATGACAGTGAATATCCCCAATTGTGGGAATTGAGAGGTCCAATTGTGGATCCTCCGGTCAAAGGGTTCAAGATTGTCGTTCTTGCCAACTGCTCTGTCAATGATCTTCAACTGGAACCCGGTGTGACAACCATCCGTGATCTTTGCATTAATGCCGGCAAGTCTTTCCCTTTGTCCATTGACGGCAGTGGCAAAAAGGTCACCCAATTGCCCCAAAAAGTGAATATCCCTATGTACGGGGTAAAGACCATCGGCAGCCTCGATCTCAAGCCAAACCTCAACAATGACCTTGGGACAATCGACCTTCTGCGCTCGGTGGCCAAAATTGTGGTTCGTGCAGAAGATGCGGTCACTTCGATAGCGGAACTTGAATCTGTCACACTTGCAAAGTTCAACAGGCGGATCGCATGCGCTCCGCTTGATATGTATGACGTTACCAAAAACCTGAATTGGGACTCCGATGTCCACCTTTACGGAGATTTAATAGGGAACAACGGCAACGTCTCTAACGACACAGGCTCCGAAGCGGAGAACCTCTCGTTCATTCCCTCCGAAGATAAAAAAGTGTGGACAGCCTATATTCCCGAGTACCGCAATGTTGACTGTCAGACCAATGAGGATGGCAAAAAGAAGATCGAACGTGACGATGCCACGTTTATAGTAGTAAAGTTCAAGGATGTAGGCAAGGTTTACGAATTGTACTTCCATGACTACGAATGTGTTGAAGGCCAAGAAGAGCCTTTCAACATTGTCCGCAATCACATCTATCAATATAATATAACGGAACTGGAAGGGGTTTATGATCTTAATGTCACCCTTGTGGCCAAGCCATGGGATGTCCGGACTTTTGAGATTGATTACTCAAACACAGTCGGTGTGGCTGATGACGGCAAGATCAGGTGGGAAGACACGAACCATACTTTGCTGGAAGGACACAAGGTGGTCGCATCCAATGCGGGCAACCTTCAGTGCTCCTTCAAGATCAGCAGCCCTGTCGGAGCGGAATGGCATGCTGTTCTGGAATTGACGAGCGGTGATCCGGATCATTTCAGGTTCGTCGATGGGACCGGCAATAAGAGCGGCAGCCTGAGCGGAATAGTGGACGGCAAACCTGTCACCCTGACAATCGCACAGTCACCTGAGGGTGTCGGCACCGCGAGGCTGGTCATCTACGCCCGCTACGGCAACGTCAATTTCGAGACATCCAGTGTACTGGGCGGACCATATATTTTAATCAAGGATTAGGCTATGACAAAAAGAGTACTATCAGCCTGCATTCTGGCGGTGTCCACGCTGTTTTCTTGCTCCGAGCACGAGTTTGAAACCGTTGTGGCTGAGGAGAAAGTGGTGACCATCTGTCTTGATCCCGGCACGTTGGCCACGACAAGAGCGAAGTCCTACGGTGAGGACAAGTTCAATGAAAACGTGATCAAGAACGTCAAGTTGTTTTTTTACAAATATGGAAAAAACAAAACCAGCGAGGCCACCTATGTCTATCCTGAAAAAGGTTATTTGCAGGTCACCGGAAATGAGGCGGCTGTTGAAGACGAAGCTGATGGAACTCCTCCGACCACTGGCAAGGTGACAGTTAAACTTACAGTTGATGATTTATGGAATATTTTCGATAACGAAGGTTCCAGTAATTGTTGGGTATATGCGCTTGTTAATATTGAAGATGTCGTGAGTGAGGACGAATTCAAAAAGTCAACCTCGCTGGATTCCTTGAAGAAAATATCCATAAAAGCGGACTTCGGACCGGATGCGTCCGGCAATGCTGTGTCTCAGGATTCTTTTGTCATGGACGGGGAAGCGGAACTTCCATGGGACTATAGCGGGAATTTTAATTTTAACTGTACTGTTCCTATTAGCCGCGCAGCCTCCAAGATCACGCTCAATGTCACGAAAATTGATAAGGTTGACAATTGGGAGCCGCTGCCTGACCAAATGAAAGTAGCCTACATGAACGGCATCAATGCCGGCTATGTCAATGGGACTATGGACAAAGCATCAAGGCAGGGCAACGACAATGAATATCTTTACAAGTCCGCGGCCCAAGCGCTCACCGGAGATGCGGCCACAGGTTGGACACACGAGATTCCGTTCTATTCCTACTACAACCTTTGGAGGGACCCGGACAATTCATCGAATCCTGATTGCGGAGAGGCTCCTTACCTGCTTCTCTCGCTTCCGTGGAAGAACGACGCGGATCGTCACTTTACATGTTGGTACGCAGTGCCATTCAACACATTGGAAGGACACCTTGACCGCAACACATGGTACAAGATCAATCTTTCTGTGAATATCCTCGGAAGCGGAGATCCTGACAAACCGACGGTCCTCACTCCGTCCTACATGATTCTCCCTTGGGGCAACGAGGTCGAGACCAACGCCAACCTCATGCGTTACCGCTACCTGATGGTCGATCAGAACTACTACGAGATGCACAACGTCAACTCGCTTACGATTCCGTTCATTTCTAGCCATGAAGTCGAGGTCGTTGATCATTCTTTGACTTACACTAAGTTAAAGCCGACTAAGGGTGATTACAAGCCGGAAGAGAATGTACCGGTGGATGCTTCCAACAACCCTTACTCTGTTAATATTAATAAGGACAACAACGCCCTTGTTTTCGAACACACGTTGATCAACGACTACAATTCTGATTACGATGTGTCTGCCTACACATTGAAAGTCACCATCCGGCATAAGGATGACACGAATTATTATGAGACCCTTACCGTGGTTCAGTATCCTGCGTTGTATGTCCGCGCGGAGTTGAATTCGGATTGTCATCCGGATCATATTGATTCTGGAACAAATGGATCTGGTGGCTGGCCTTTTAACCGTTGGTCAAATAATGATAATGCTGGATATGTACATGTTAACGGAAATAATTCCCGAAATAGCGATTGGAATACGGTCTCAACCTATAATGCTGGTAATACTGACCCTTATATGTATGTGGTGAATGTTAGCTCTCTACCAGTTGATGCAGATTATTCTATAGGTGATCCGCGAGTAGATTCTTACAATTCGTCCTTTTATAGTGATTGGAAAAATAAAATGTGGCTTTATGGAACCAATCACAGTTTGACTTACTACTATTCAGGTGAAGAGACGGAAAGGGTTCTTAATATGATTGCACCTTCTTTTAGAATCGCTTCTTCATATGGCGTAGTAGGACTTTTAACTTATGATGAATCGAAACGAAGATGTGCTGGCTATCAGGAAGATGGTTACCCAGCTGGGCGTTGGAGGTTGCCTACTCCTGCTGAGATAAGGTATATGGCTATGTTAGCTGGTGACGGAAAAATACCGGTTTTGCTGTCACTAAGAGACAGCGATGGTTATACATATTATTGGGCTGCTGACAGTAAGGCCTATTCTCCTGATGGACCTAATCCTGGTAACACCTCTTCATCTGGAAGTTCTAATCCAACATATTATAATTATGTTCGTTGCGTTTACGACGAGTGGTACTGGACTGACAAATGCGATAAAACAACCTTTACGTGGGGTGACAAACAGAGAAAACAATGAGAAAGATAATAGCATATTCATTAATAGCCATTTTGGCCGCACTGACCTTCGCTGGATGTTCAGACCACTTCACTCCGGCATCGGAGTCAGACGGCCATGGCCTGACATTCTCCATCACCGTGCCTGACGCGGGCGCAATCGCGACGCGCTCCTTCTCGGAAGAAGCCATCACGTCCCTTCACGTCCTTGTCTTCGATGAGAATGGCTATTTCGTGGAATGTCAGAAAGCTCAGCCGACCGAGCCTGCCTCTTTCGGCACCGACATGAACACCGAGTACAAGTTTAGTGTCAACCTTCAGGCCTCGCCCAACAAACGCATCCTTCATTTTGTGGCTAACTACGATTTTGAGAAGAACCCTGTCGAGTACGGCACTGAGTATTCAGTGATCAGCCATCTCACGGTCGGAGACGGCCAGGAGGCCTATTGGCAGAGAGTCGTTCTTGAGGAAGGCATCTATGAAAAATTTGACGATATGCCTGAGAAGGGCAAACTTGTCAAGATTCCTCTTGTGCGCAACTTCGCCAAAGTCGTAGTTGAATCCAAAATCGAGAACTTTGAGGTTCTTGGCTACGCCTTGTGGAATGTCCCAGACAAAGGAAGTGTGGCTCCTTGCGTACTTGCCAGTCAAGCTTTCGCGACCTATGCTAAACAAGATGGAGATCCAGGTGATAGCTATGGCAACAATCCGTGGGTCTGTAGAGCCTATGATGATCTTTCCGCCCATTATGCTGATGATTCAGAGTCTTCTGGTTATAAAGGCTACCTGCCTAAGGATGCTACGATAGTCTCAACTAACGCGTCTTCTTTGACGTTTGACAATAATGCCAAGTACATGTACGAGCGTCCGTTCTCAGATGATGAGACCAACACGGCTATAATAGTTTATGGGAAATATAAGGGCAACCGCCCTTCCTTTTATAAAATAGATTTGGTCATGCCTCCTAAGCAGGGTGTGTCTGAACACTACAATATTCTTAGAAATTTTACATTTAAGGCCAAGATTGTCGGATGCTCGGCTGATGGTTACGAGTCCGCGCAAGAGGCGGCCATGAACCCTGCCTCCAACAATTTCATGGCATCTGTTGTGACTCAGGATGTGATCAACATCTCGGATGGAACAGCAAGGCTTTTCGTGACCTACACCGACACCACCATAGTGTCTAATGATCCATTCATTTTTAGGTACAAGTACTATCCGTATTTCAAATCGAATCCAAATGATGTGAAAAATAAAGCCTTGAGTTTCTACGATTTGACCCGTCGTAAGGCTTTGACCCGCGATGATAAAAACAAGTACGATGTAGAACTGGAATCTCCATACTTCGTAATGACGAAGTACAATGTGATTGAAGAGGTCGCCTCTGGTCCATGGGCCGGATGGCATCAGACCACTATCACGCCTGACACCCCGACTGACGAAGAACGTTCGGAGTCCGTGATCATTTATCAGATGACAGATGACAACAATCAGGTCAAGATTGCCCGCACAGTGACTTTTAGACTGCGTAAGCCTTTCACCATGATTCTGGAGTGTGAGCCCGCCACAGTATCGACCGGTGTCGGCCAGAAGGTGAAAGTGAACATCAAGATTCCAAGCGGACTCAGGGAGTCTCTGTTCCCGTTAGAGTTTAAGCTTGAGGCTGAGAATAACAGCCTTTCACCGGACAACTCCCTTACCGCTGACGAGTACCGTTCTGGCTACATGTCCACCTGGTACGGGAAGTCAATCATCCCCGGTAACGGTAAACAAGATAACGTTAAACAATCCTATGGCTTCACTAAGACCTTGTCCTACAGTGAGTATCTAAGCATGGCATTGACCGATGACAACAGCTACAGGATCGTGCCGTGCGCATTCGTGACCACCAAGTCCAACTCCGCCACCAAGATCTGGATTCAGAACAAGTACTTCTACTTCGGTAATGGCCAGTCCACCGCCTCCTTCGTGAACTAAGATTATACCACACTTATAATAAGTGAAGGCTGACCAACCTTTTGGTCAGCCTCTTTTTATGGCCATGGAACTCCGACCATGCCGGCAGACGTACCATCCCAATGCCTATTGTCTGCCTAAACCACCTGAAATTAAGAACCCAAAGAAAAATATTTCTGTATTTTATCAAAGAAATTTCTGTTTCTTTTGGTTTGCATGCGTTTCTTTTCGTTTTTTACGTTTACAATGCCGATATTGCGTGCAGGTTCCGGAAGGGATTCCGAGACCACATTACCAACATTCAACATAATT
>DBKH01000066.1 GCA_002297815.1 Bacteroidales bacterium UBA755
GATATTTCCCGGCCAAGTTCCATGCTGAACTGGCACCGGAGTTCGCACAGGAGCTGAAGGACTACGGACGAATCTACATGTACCGCTTCCGCCCGTCCTACGACATCTACGCCAGACCTATTGATGAATATCCTTGCAGGAGCCGTCAGGCAGCGGCCATCATGGCTATGATCCAGAACAATCTGGATCCGAGGGTGGCGCAGCATCCGCACGAGCTGATCATCTACGGAGGAAACGGGGCGATATTCCAGAACTGGGCGCAATATCGGCTGACAATGAAGTATTTGGCCGAGATGACCGACGAGCAGACGCTCTCAATGTACTCCGGCCATCCGATGGGACTTTTCCCAAGTCACAAGGACGCACCGAGGGTCGTGGTGACCAACGGAATGGTCATCCCGAACTATTCTAAGCAGGATGACTGGGAAAGGTTCAATGCGCTCGGCGTGTCGCAGTACGGCCAGATGACAGCCGGATCGTACATGTACATCGGTCCTCAGGGGATCGTGCACGGAACGACGATCACGGTGATGAACGCTGCCCGCAAGCAACTTAAAGCCAGAGGCATCGCTGGGACGAGGGAGAACATGAAGGGAATGCTCTTCGTTACCGCCGGACTGGGCGGAATGTCGGGAGCGCAGCCTAAGGCCGGCAACATCGCTGGAGTCGTGAGCGTCACCGCCGAAATCAATCCGCTGGCGGCCCGGAAGCGCTACGACCAAGGTTGGGTCGATGAACTTCACGAGAATCTGGACGAACTCATTCCTCGCATCCGCAAGGCGATGGAAAATAAGGAGACCGTCTCTCTGGCCTACTTGGGCAACGTAGTGGACCTATGGGAGAGGCTCGCAGTCGAGAATATTCCTGTGGATCTTGGCTCGGACCAGACTTCGCTCCACAATCCGTGGGCGGGTGGCTACTACCCTGTCGGGCTGTCATTCGAGGAGTCCGTCAAGATGATGGCCGAGGAGCCGGAGAAGTTCCGCGAGGCGGTTCGCGCGTCGTTAAGAAGGCACGTCGCCGCCATCAACGAGCTGTCAACCAAGGGAATGTACTTCTTTGACTACGGCAACGCCTTCCTTCTGGAATCCTCCAGAGCGGGTGCGGACATACTCAAGGCCGACGGCACGTTCCGCTACCCTTCCTACGTCCAGGACATCATGGGACCGCTCTATTTCGACTACGGTTTCGGACCGTTCCGCTGGGTGTGCATGAGTGAGAGGCCGGAGGACCTCGCAAAGTCCGATGAGATAGCCGTGAATATTCTTAAAAAGGAACTTGAGACAGCACCGGAGGAGATTCAGGGGCAGCTGAACGATAATATTCATTGGATAGAGGAAGCCGGCAGGAACAACCTCGTGGTTGGATCGCAGGCCCGCATCCTCTACGCTGACTGCGAGGGCAGGACCAAGATCGCCCTCGCCTTCAACGAGGCCATCCGCAAAGGTGAGATTTCCGCTCCGATCGTGCTTGGCCGCGACCATCACGACGTGTCCGGAACCGATTCACCGTTCCGTGAGACATCCAACATCTACGATGGTTCACGGTTCACTGCCGACATGGCCATCCAGAACGTCATCGGTGACGGATTCCGTGGAGCCACTTGGGTTTCAATCCATAACGGAGGCGGAGTCGGCTGGGGCGAGGTCATCAACGGAGGATTCGGAATGGTTATCGACGGATCGGCTGATTCGGACAGGCACATCACCCAGATGCTGTTCTGGGACGTGAACAACGGAATAGCCCGCCGCAGCTGGGCTCGCAACGAGGGAGCTGAACACGCCATCCTTAGGGAAATGGACCGCACGCCTGAACTCAAGGTGACCGTGCCGAACATTGCGGACGAAAACATTGTCAGAAAAGCGATTGAAGAACTATGACACACATCATCTCACACGAACATCTCAGCCTCGAAAGGCTGAAAACCATACTTGAGAACCACGAAAGAGTGGAGCTCGGTCCGGAGGCTGTGGCTGCCATCGAAAAATGCCGCAAGTACCTGGACAGCAAAATGGAGGACATAGGCCGTCCGGTCTATGGTGTCACCACGGGCTTCGGCTCGCTGTGCAACGTGACCATCCCTGCCGACCAGCTCTCGCAGCTTCAGCACAATCTGGTGATGTCCCACGCCTGCGGAACCGGAGAGACAGTACGCCCGCAGATCGTGAGGCTGATGCTTTTGCTTAAGGCGCAGTCTCTGTCCTACGGGCATTCCGGAGCGCAATTGATTACAGTCCAAAGGCTTCTGGATATGTTCAACAACGACATCCTGCCGGTTGTCTACCAGCAGGGCTCTCTGGGCGCTTCAGGAGACCTCGCTCCCCTCGCCCACCTCAGCCTTCCTCTGATCGGACTCGGAGAGGTTCTCTACAAGGGCAAGGTAAGGCCGAGCAAGGAGGTCTGGGACGAGATGGGCTGGAAGCCGATCAGCCTTCAGTCCAAGGAAGGTCTCGCGCTTTTGAACGGAACGCAGTTCATGAGCGCGCACGCCATCTGGTCGTTGATCCAGTGCCACAGGCTTTCGGAGTGGGCGGACAGAATCGGGGCGATGTCCTTGGAGGCTTACGATGGACGCATCGAGCCGTTCCTGCCTCTGACGCACCAGCTTCGTCCGCACAAAGGACAGATCGACACGGCTGCCCGCTTCATGACTCTGCTTGAGGGCAGTGAGCTGATCAGGAACCACAAGGAGCACGTTCAGGACCCATATTCATTCCGCTGCATTCCGCAGGTCCACGGGGCGGTCAAGGACAACATCCGCTACGTCGAGTCGGTGATCGAGAACGAGATCAACAGCGCGACGGACAACCCGAACGTCTTCCCGGACGAGGACATGATCATCTCCGCAGGCAACTTCCACGGAGAGCCTATCGCCATCCCGATGGACACGCTGGCGATCGCGATGTCCGAACTCGCAAACATCTCAGAGAGAAGAATATACCGCCTGATTTCCGGTCAGCGCGGCCTGCCGAAATTCTTGGTGGCAACTCCAGGCCTCAACAGCGGATTCATGATTCCGCAGTACACGGCTGCATCAATTGTGAGCCAGAACAAGGGTCTCTGCTGGCCCGCGTCCGTGGATTCCATCCCGTCCTCGCAAGGTCAGGAGGATCACGTGAGCATGGGCTCGAATGCCGCCACGAAACTTGTTCGCGTGGTTGACAACTGCGAGGAAGTGCTTGCCATTGAATTGTTCAACGCCGCCCAGGCTCTCGATTTCAGACACCAGACAGCCGGCAACAAGTCCTCTGAGACCATCGAGGGGATATTCAATGACTACCGCAAGGTCGTGCCGTTCATCAGCGATGATGTCTACATGCACCCGCTCATCCAGAAATCCATCGAGTTCATAAGATGACCATAATCACCAACATCGGCGAACTGGTCGGAATCGTTCCTGAAGGCGTCCTGCGCAAGCGGGGCGCCGAGATGGACGAGGTCGGCTCGCTGAAGGATGCCTATCTCACGATCGAGGGCGAAAGGATCTCCGGATTCGGGAATATGTCCGAGTGTCCGGCAGCCGGACCACAAGATGAATTAATTGACGCAGAGGGCGGTATGGTGATGCCAGCTTTCTGCGACTCTCACACCCACATCTGCTACGCTGGGACACGTGAGCGGGAGTTCATCGACAAGATCAACGGCCTGAGCTACGAGGAGATAGCCGCCCGTGGAGGCGGGATCCTCAACTCCGCTGACCTGCTCCACCGCACGAGCGAAGAGGAATTATATTCACAGACAATGGCCCGCGTCCGGGAGATGATAGCCAAGGGAACCGGCGCGATCGAGATCAAGAGCGGCTACGGCCTCACGACAGAGGATGAGCTGAAGATGCTCCGGGTGATCCGCCGCGTCAAAAGCGAGTCCCCCGCAACCATCAAGGCGACTTTCCTCGGGGCGCACGCCGTCGGCAGAGCCTTCAAAGGCCGGCAGAATGAATATGTCAACCTGGTCTGCGAGGAGATGATCCCCACCGTCGCCGCCGAAGGGCTTGCCGAATATGTCGATGTGTTCTGCGACGAGGGTTTCTTCACTGTTTCCGAGACGGAGCGCATCCTCACAGCCGGTGAGCGTCACGGTCTCATCCCGAAAATCCACGCCAACGAGCTGGCCTGTTCGGGCGGCGTGCAGGTGGCCGTGAGGCACAACGCCCTTTCTGTCGATCACCTTGAACGCACCACAGACGCGGAGATCGAGGCGTTAAGGAACTCACGCACAATGCCTACGATGCTCCCCGGCTCGTCATTCTTCCTCGGAATCCCCTACGGCAGGGCCAGGGAATATGTCAGCGCGGGCCTCGGTCTGGCTCTGGCCTCGGACTACAACCCCGGTTCCTCCCCTTCCGGTGACATGCGTTTCGTGATGGCCTTAGGCTGCATCAGAATGCGCCTCACCCCGGCCCAGTCATTCAACGCATGCACCCTGAACTCCGCCTACGCGATGGGTGTCGCGGAGGATTTGGGCTCGGTCACCGTCGGCAAACTAGCCAACCTCATCGTCACGAACCCCGTCCCGTCCCTCGCCTTCATCCCGTACTGTCACCAGAGCCCGTTCATCAGCAAGGTCCTCCTCCGAGGCAAGCATATTTGCGGATAGTTGAACCTACGGGTCCTTCACCGACAACGACGGCAGCATTATCTCTCGAAAATGCTGCCGTTGTGTGCTATTTTGCCTTCAACAGGAGCGAAATCGCCTGCTTTTGATCCTCTAACTAAACTTTACACTAAACATAGCTGCCATCCTCCTTGCACAAACCAACACATTGTATTATATTTGTCACCACAAACATAGCACAACGTATTATGGCGCAATCAACATTATCCATGAGGGTAGACGATACCTTGAAAAGGAATTTCGATAGCATCTGTGATGATTTCGGATTCACAAGCACGGCAGCGATCACTGTCTTTATGAAAACTGTGGTGCGCGAAAGAAGAATCCCTTTTGAAATCAAAGCATCGACCAAAGAGCAAATCAACAATGAGGCGTGGGAAGCGTTTTTGGAAATGCGCAAGCAAGCGGCTTTGGCCGGAGCACAGGACCTTTCCTTGGACGAGATTAACGCTGAGATCAAAGAAGCCCGTGATGAGAAGTAAAATCTATGCGGTCATCGACACGAATGTCCTCGTTTCCGCATTAATCTCAAAATCCATAGAATCCAATCCTGTGAAGGTTTTCCGTGCCATTATTCAGGACAAAATCATCCCGTTATACAATAATGAGATACTTTCCGAATACAACTCGGTTCTTTCAAGGGATAAATTTCATTTGGATAAATCCTTGATAAAAACCGTTCTTAAAGCCATTGTCAATGATGGTCTAAGCCTTGACAGGACCACTGCGGCAGACGTTATTTTCCCAGATCCGAAGGACATTGTGTTTTACGAGATCGCATTATCAAAGAGCAGGTCTTATCTGGTGACTGGCAACATAAAGCATTTTCCGGCAAAACCGTTCGTAGTAACCCCAGACGAAATGGTCCGCATATTAGAATCAGATAACAACACATGGATTGAGTAGAGACTCACAATCGATGCAAGCCCAATCCCGTCCCTCGCCTTCATCCCGTACTGCCACCAGACACCGTTCATCAGCAGGGTGATTCTCCGAGGCAAGCCTGTTTGCTGATAGCAGGGCCTGCGATAGACTTCAACGACAACGACGGCAGCATTATCTCCCGAAAATGCTGCCGTTGTGTGCTATTTTGCCTTCAACAGGAGCGAAATCGCCTGCTTTTGATCCTCCAAACTTACTTTATACTAAACGTACACCTTTCCTTTATCGTCCTTGTACACAAAAGATACTATCTCACACTGATTTCATCAACAAGAATCCAAACGTTTGGAAAACCAAGAACGATGATGCGGGCGCTGATGAGTTAGCGCTGCCTTCCAAGTATACGGCCGCATTTCTCCTCATACTTCCTTTTGAGGCGGAAAGTGCATGAGCAAATCTCAGTGTCCGCATCGCGGCTGAACCTTGCCACATATTTTCCCGCGTCAGCGCGCCAGAGCGAAGCCGCCTCATCAAACGAAGCGAGGTCCCTCACAGCAATCCCCATCGTGACCACCTCCGACTCTCCAGGCGCGAGAAGTCCAGTCTTTGCAAAGGCCTTGAGCTCCACCTTTGGCTTGTCCAGAACCGGAGACCCGGGCGCGGAGACAAAGGCCCCGCCATACATATTCATCGTCCGGTGTATAGAGGCCGGGCACGTTTCTGTGCCCGAATCCTGTCCGCTTTGCGTGAGCGCGCTGCATGCCGACGAAGATGCACTGATTGCCGAAATGAAGCCTTGGTATGACGGATACTGCTTCAGCAGGAGGGCACTCAAGACCGACCCGAAGATGTACAACACCGACATGGTCAGCTACTACATCCGCCACTACATCAACCACGGTGAGGCCCCTAGAGACATGCTCGACCGCAACACCGCAACTGACTACAACAAACTCGACAAGCTCATCCGACTCGACAAGCTTGACGGTGACCGCAAGAGCGTGCTCCTTGAAGCCGCGCAGAACGGATTCACCCTCGGCGGGGTGCAGCCCTCGTTCCCGGCACACAGGCTGATTGAGCCGGACATGTTCAAGAGCCTGCTCTACTCTACGGGCTGCTTACAATCAGCGGGACACGCGGGGTGAACACCATTCTGAGTATTCCGAACAACAACGTCCGCAAGCAGTTCTACGAGTACCTCGTCATCGAATACAACAAGATACTTCAGGTCAATATGTCAAAACTGTCCGAGACCTTCGACTCTGCGGCCCTCGACGGTGATTGGCGACCGATGATGGAATACATCTGCCGGCAGTACCACGACACCACCTCCGTCCGCAGCCTCATCGAGGGAGAGAGGAACATCCATGGCTTCATGACTGCCTATTTCAGCCTCGACCCCTACTACCTCACGAACCCGGAAGTGGAACTCAGCCACGGCTACTGCGACTTCTTCCTCATGCCGGACTTCCACCGCTGCGCCACGACAGCACACGCCTACATCGTCGAACTGAAATATCTCAAACCGGACGCGACCGAGGAGGCGGCAGCGAAGCAGTGGGACGAGGCCGTGGAGCAGATACGTGGCTATGGTGAGGGCAAGGCAGTCAGGGCTCTTGCCGGGAAGGCCGCGTTGCACCTGATTGTAGTGCAGATTAAGGGTCACAGTCTCTACCGGATGGACGAGATTAGGTAGATTGGGACATCCGATAAACGGAGACGGCAAAGAATACAGCGACGAGGAAGAATGGCGAGCTCAGAAAGATAGCGAAGGCATACCTTGAAAAATGCAACGCATTTAAGGATTTTAGATTACAAAAGTCCCCGGGAGCCGTTCTCCGCGCTTCCGGGGACTTTTGATTTTGGACTGACAGCAATTTATGCTGTGTCGTTGTTTTACTTTACGTCTCGATTCACTGAATCGTTTGCCAAATTTATGGATATAGCGGTGACAGTATTGTTTTTATATCCTTTACTATTAGATCCTTTAACAGTATACACGGCCTTGTCTGTTTCGATCTTGTAGGATAACCAATATGTGTCAACATTTGTTGGCGCGACTGACAAAAATAATCCTTTTCCGGCATCCTTTGAATTAGCTACAGTGTATTCTTCTGGAGCTATCAACTTAATGTAGTTATAGTTGTTGAAACGTATCGTAGTTTCTGTTTCAGCTATATCATTAAATATAGGGTTTCCATTGTCTAAGACACCTCCTACTGGTTGTCCAAAGTAGTTATAGGAGATTTGGCCGGAAGTACCATATTGGTCTGCTACTGTTATTGACTTAACTTTTTCGCTTTGGAACGTGTCGTTAGATGAGTAGATTCGGAAACAAAGGATGTTGCCGACTATGCTCATCTTCACATCTTTGTTATCTTTAATATCCACTGCTTTAAGTATCAGATTTTCCTTGTTGAGTTTTCCAACGACATCCTGTTTCTGTTCACTTCGGAAACTGAAAGAGGCGGGGTCTGTCTTATCGTCTAACCAAGAAGCAGACTTTTGTCCATAGAAGAACGAGACCGTTGTACCTTCCGCTGGAGTTTTGTCGAACGTGAAGGTTGCGGCTCCATTCTCAATTTTCATACTTTTTGGATAGCAAACTTCACCTTTGTCAGCCGCTGTGCCGACAACCATGCGGAAGAGGGTATCGTCCCCTTCCTCCCACGACAATCCTTTGCCGTCCTCGAATGTCGCCTTGGTCTGAGGGTCGTCAGCTGAGAACGGGTTGTTCACTGTTACTGTGAACGGCTTCGCCTCAACTACAGACTTTTCCGGTTCTGCGGAAGGCTGTTCCTTCTGACAAGCCACAAATGCGGATGAAATCATCACTATGGCTATTGTTGAGTAGAAAAATCTTTTCATGATCGTACTTTTTAGAAATTTAGTGTTTTACTTAAGATTAGTCATAATTTTCAGAATCTTCGTTATAGTTTTCGAAGCCGAAACCGTTAACTGAATACTCGCTTGCTTGGCAAATACCGTTCTCAACTCCAAGTGTGATAACCGTCACCTGCGGAGCGTTGTAGTTTAACTTGTTCATTTTCATTTGTGTTAGATTTTAAAGTGTTTGTTGTTTGTTTATTATATAATTAATTGGTTGGAAATTAATCCTTTTACCTCTTCCTGACCAGTCTGAAATTTGAATTATCTCAAGGCTTTGGTATAGCGGGATTTGCGGAGGTAGTCAGCGCTTTCACGGATGCTGCGCATGACATCGTCCGGGTAGGAGTACCTTTCAACCTCGATGATCACGGCTTTGGTTCCAGCAGTCTTAGCATTGGCGAAGATCGCGTCGAATCCGACCATTCCGCTCTGGCCGATCTCCCTCTCGTCCTTGATGTGCAGTAGTTTGAAACGTCCGGGATATTTCTTGAAATAGTCAACCGGGCTCGAATTGCCGATGACTGTCCAATAGACATCCATCTCGAAGAAGACATATTCAGGATTAGTGTGCGAGAGCATGTAGTCGTACATCACCTCGCCTTCGACCTCCGAGAACTCATGGGAGTGGTTGTGGTAGCCGTACTCCATCCCCGCATCGGAAACTATCTTGCCGACAGTGTTGAGATAGTCGCAATAGATCTTCAGCTCGGCTAGGGTCTTTGGGACGCTGCTGCCCGAATTCTCGAAGTACACCCAAGGGGTGACGATGAACTTCATCCCAGCCGCCTTGTGGGCGCTGATGCAATCTTCCCACCAGCGCAGGGTCTCCTCGCTCGGCTTTCCTGCCGCGAACTCCTCGACAGTGAGATTTCTGGAGACATGCGTGGAAAGCGGCACAAGGCCAGCGGAGGCGCAGTCGGCTTTGAACTCCTCCGGGGTGAGTCCATAAATTTTCCCGTCAGAGTACGATGCTGTCTCAACGCAGTTGTAGCCCATCTTGGAGAACTGCTTCAGGACAGTCTCGTGGTTTGCGGCATATTTCTCCGGGGGATCGAGCAAATCCCTTGCTGAATAGAGCTGGATGCCGACAAGCGGTTCACCAGCGAACAAATCGCAGCATCCGAGAACAATCGCCACGGATGCGGTGACTATCGAAAGAACTGAGTGTTTCATGATTTCACAGGATTTAATCCATTACCTTCACACGGATGTTGCGGAACCACACGTCGTCTCCATGGTCCTGGAAACCGATGTAGCCCTCGTGGTTCGGGCCACCGCAGTTGTTGAGAAGCTCGAAGGCGAGTGGCCAAGCCTCAGGACTGAACTTGCTGTTCTTCAGCATGTCGGTCCACTGCTGGGTCCACAGATGGTACTCAAGCACGTTCTCGCCGTTCTGGTAGTGAACAACGGTGCCCTTATAGACCATAATTCCTCCGGTCTGCCACTTGTCATAGCCTGTGAAGTTCTGCGGCTTCGCAGGAATCATGTCGTAGAGGGAGCCCGACTGGCGGTTGCCGTCCTTGCCGAGAAGGGCGTCAGGGTGGGTGGAGTTGTCAAGAACTTGGTATTCAGGAGAGGAGATGTAAATTGGCTGAACCTCAACATTGCCATCTTTGTCCTTTGTGGTGACTTCCTGCGCGAGATAGAAAACACCGGAATTGGTCCCTTTCGCCACCTTCCAGTCAAACTCAAGCTTGAAGTTCTTGAACTTGTGAGCGAAGATGAGGTCTCCACCTTCCTTGGTCTGTCCCTCTCCGGTGCCAGAACCCGTGAACTTAATGCAGCCGTCCTCAACTGTCCAACGCTGAGGGACAACATCCTTCATGTAGCCTCTCCAGCCATTGAGGGAAGTGCCATCGAAGATCACGTAATACCCGTCCTTGTCTTGTGGATATTCGCTGAGATTGACGCAAGGCTTCTCGACCACGGTGTACTGAGGTACAGCCGATGTCTCACTGCTTTCCTCGGTCTTCTTTTTTGAATTGTTGTTGCAGGCACTTAAAGTGGCCAATGCAACAAAAGCGGCAGCAGCCGCTGCGTAAAAAAACGCTCTATTCATTTTTGTTTTTTGTTATTTGTTTTTAGATCGGCCAGACCGGAGGGGCGTTCCCTTCCGGCCTGGCTCCTAATTTCTATTATAGCTCCGGCATCGATGGAAGCTCGTAGCCGTTTTGGTAGGTGTGCTTAATGAGCTCAGCAGCGAACTGGTTCGCGTTGACCGGATCGGTGTAAGTGTTCTCGAAAGTCGGGTGGCCATCGTGAATCGAGAAACCGTCCTTGACCATCGACTTCACCGTTGCATCGGCAGGAATGTTGGTGAACCTCATGTTCTCGCCATCCCAGTCAAGGACTTGGTTGAGTCCCTGAAGACGGATCGCGAGCACTCCCATGACAACCATCTCGTTGAATGGTCCGGCCTCGCTGAAGTCGGAAGCTGAAGGCACGCGGACAGAAGGGTCTTCCTTGCAGGCACGAACCCAGTCCTGAACGTGGTTGACCGTGAAGTCCTCGCTGATGGCAGGGACCCGGCGAAGAAGCTTAGGAGCATCGGGAACCCTTCCTGAAACAAGGTATGGACGGGATCCGTAGCAGCCGCAGATGAGCGTGTCCTTTGTGCCGTGGAAAATCACGGCACCACCCCAGTAATTCATGTCCACTCCCGCAGGAAGTCCTTCCGGTCTGTCCGGGAGAAGGCCACCGTCGTACCAGTTCAGCTCGACCTCTGGCATCGCAACCTTAGGCATGTTGTCGCGGGCTGGGAAGATGTACTTCACGTGCTGTGCAGAAGGGCATGACTCGCTGAGAAGCTTGGTTGAAGAACCCTGAACGTGGATAGGATAACCAAGGTTCAGAGCCTTGAACGGGGCGTGGAGGATGTGGCACGCCATGTCGCCGAGGGCTCCGGTGCCGAAGTCCCACCAGCCACGGAAGTTCCACGGGGTGTAGATGGAATGGTACGGGCGCATCGGGGCAGGTCCGATGAACGCGTCCCAGTTGAGGGTCGAAGGCACGTTCATCTTCTCGGCCGGGCGCTCAAGACCCTGAGGCCAGATCGGGCGGTCGGTGAAGGCGTCAACCTTGGTCACCTCACCGATCTCACCGTTCCAGATCCACTCGCAGGCAAGCCGGACACCCTCATTGGACGCTCCCTGATTGCCCATCTGTGTGGCCACACAGGCCTTCGCTGCAAGTTTTGTCAGAAGCCTGGACTCATACACGGTGTGGGTGAGAGGCTTCTCGCAGTAAACGTGCTTGCCGGCCGCCAGAGCCTCCGCGCAGATGATCGCGTGGGTGTGGTCAGCGGTGGCGCAGACAACAGCGTCACATTCAGGAAGCAGTTCCTTGAACATCACGCGGTAGTCGTTGTACCTCTTAGCCTTCGGATAGCGATTGAAGACGTGGTCGGCATATTTCCAATCAACATCGCACAGTCCGATGATGTCCTCTGTCTCAAGGGCTTGTAGCACGCTTGCTCCCCTGCCACCGATGCCGACAGCGATAATCTTGAGCTTTCTGTCAAGAGGCTTGGACTGCTTCTTCTTGTCCGCTTTTTCCGAATTGCCGGCAAAAAGGACATTCGGAGCGACAGCGAGGCCGGCCGCGGCCGCGGCTCCGACTTTCATAAATGATCTTCTGGATAGTTCTTTAGACATGATCAATGTGTATTGTGTTAATATAATCTCTGTGGTGAAGGCCAATTTGTCCAGGCCATCAGCGGACATCAGTTACCGATTCCACCGGATCAACCCGTAGCCGTTGGTCGCTGTACGCCTGCGCTCCCAAATCCGCTCCAGTTCCTCGTGGGTACCCTTGGCCGGCATGTCGTGCGTTGCTGCATCCTCCAGCATCTTCCACGCAAACTCGGATGCTGTGGCTGCATCCCTGAGCGAAGGGAGTCTGGAATCAGATGTCCCATTCCTCAGGCAGTCTGCATAAACGTCAATGAGTTTGTCTATATTCTTCCCTCCGTACGGTCTCTCAATCCTCTCCGTGCGCGTGACTCCGTGGATGTCAACCACCGCTGTCCTGAAATCGTGGCTCATCCTTACCACTCCCTCAGTGCCTATGATGTCCGCGTAGGTATTGTGCGTCTGATCCTTCGCCAGTTGGCCGTAGTTTTCTCCCTGAGTGATGTCGAAGACCACTCCGTTCTCAAACGTTCCGTGGGTCTGAAGCCACCACGGATCCTTCCACTCCCAGAGCCGGATGGCCTGCGCGTTCCAAGTCTTGTACTCGCTGCCGGCCAGCCACCTCGCGATGTCGATGAAGTGCATTCCGCAGTCGTGGAAAGCCGGACCCTCAAACTCGTGATGGCCCTCTCCCGGAGACAGACCAGGTGTCATGTGGCAGAGCCTGATGATAGCAAGCTCGCCAAGTTCCCCCGAACGGATGACATCCTTCAATTCATTGATGAACCAAGAGTTCCTAAGGTAAAGATTCACGGTCGAGAGCAAACCTGAGTTCTCCGTCTCCCTGACGACCTCCCATTCTCTCTCAAGCGAATCAGCGAGCGGCTTCTCCATAATCATGTTCTTGCCTGCAGCGACCGCCTTCCTTACCCGGCTGAGTCTCGTGTCGGCAAGGGCGGTTAACGCCACCACCTCCACTTCCGGGTCATTGAATATGATGTCCTCGTCCTTGGTCCTGACAACATCGGGAAATTTCTCTCCGGCAATACGGAGAGAAACATCCGAGACATCGCAGATGTACTTCAGATCCCATTTGTCGCTCCTTTGGAACTCATCCGCAAAGAACCCGCCCATGCGTCCGTAACCAATCAGTCCGACTTTGATTTTCTTCATCTTGATCTTATTAATCTTAATTCAATTAATCCAAAGATATAGACCGTAGAACGGTTCGTTTTATACTCATGCACCGCACTTTTTTTTGATTCTGATGTAAGATGTTGTTTTGAAATAAATCCCACATTCAGAACCAATCAATACCTCCAGGCGTCCTTCCATTCCACAAGGAAACGCTCGCCCTCAAAGCGAATCGGAAGCCAGATGTAGCGGGAGTCGAGCAGGTCGTCCGGATTCCACCTGTCTCCCACGTAGACGTACAACTCCTTGCCTGAGAGGTTGATGTCCTTTGTTTCCTGAACCTTGAGGATGTAGGTACTCTGGGAGCGGTATGTCAGCTCCGCGCCTTCTCCTGAACACGGATTGCCGAGTTCCTTCCACGGACCGAAAATGTTGTCAGCGACAGCTGTCCTCGCAGCATTGGGAGCCCAACCTGAACATCCTGACATCATCAGATAGTATTTTCCGTCTTTCTTGAATATGGCGGGAGCTTCCATTGACCTGCCGGCAAATGCCCTTGAATATTTTCCCGTGTGGGCGGTGTAGTCGTCTGTCAGCTCCGCTATCTGCAAGGTGTAGTTTTCTTCCGAGGCATAGATGTGATAGGCCTTGCCGTCATCATCAACGAATACGGTTTGGTCACGAGCCATCTGCCCTCCGGAGAAGTCTCTTTTGAACAGCATTCCCTGTCTTATGCTCTCAATGTAAAGGTCCGTATCCACTTCCCAAAACACTGGGTTGCTCCAATCCTGCTCCTTCTGCCAGTCGTTGATGTCCAACGCCCATTTGCCGGGATTCACCCTCCCGGAGCGGAGGAACTTGAACGGGCCGACGGGGTTGTCAGCGATTGCGACTCCGTATCTCGCTGCAATGTAGGCCTGCCCCTTGAGCTCAAGGTGGAACCACATGACGTATTTGCCGGTCTTTTCGTTATAGATGACCTTTGGACGTTCCAAAATGCAGCCGGACTCAATGTCACTGCCCGATCCGTCTGGGTCCACCTTCAGCGCAAGTCCTTCGTCCTTCCAGTTGTAAAGGTCTGTGGAGGAGTAGCAATGTACTCCGTCAAGGGCCAGTCCACTCTGGTTCTTGTGCTCCCCGTACATGTAGTACTTTCCTTTATGGTACAGCAGGCCGGCACCGTGGGCATTGATGATTTTCCCATCCGTGTCCGTCCATGTCTGTGCGGGAAGGAATGCGGTGTGCTTGGTTTCCGAGACTTTTCTGTCTATAGGCTCGAACCAAGGAAGTCGGGAAAGAGGCACCTCGATGGTGTAGGTTTTCCCTCCCTTGTAGACTTTTCCCTCATCGTCACGCCATCCGCCTTCGGGGAGCTTGACCGTGCGGGTGTTCTCCGCCGACATGACCGGGGCGACGAGATACCTGTCTCCCAGCATGTACTGGTCATTGCATTCCTCGAAGCCCTGTCTGGGGAAGGAATATTCCATGTGCCGCACTATCGGTTCTCCCGTGGCAGCTGCGTTTCTGGCTTGGGAGAGTATGTAATCACCGAGCCGCTCATGCCATTTGGCATACTTGACGCACGTTTCGAGATTCTCCTTGTCGAGGATTCTCCATGGAGCCACGGAGAACTGCATCATCGGCATCATCGAGTGTATCTGGCAGGAACGGACGATCAGTGACTGGTCGAATTCCTTCGGGTCGATGCCAAGGAAGCTGCTGTATTCCCCGCCTCCGATCATGTCCGGGCAGGTGTAGGCATAGCCAAGCAGGCCTGAGGCTATCATCGAAGGGACAAGGCTCGCGACTCCGTCCCATGAGTACTTCTTGTCTCCGAGACGCTGCACCAGAGGCAAGCCGCCAGCCTTCCATGAAGCCCGGAACTCATTGTAAGGGAAATCAAGGCCGAACCTTGACCAGAGCAAGGTCTGATCATCGTCATAGGACTTGCCGTCAAAAACCTCGATTTTCTCCTGTTGGTACTGATCCGGGTCTCCCGCGTCGAACTTGAAGCCGTCGATGCCGTAGTCCCGCTGCATTTTCTTAAGGATGTCCCGAAGATGGGCGCCGGCCTCAGGGTTGCTAAGGTCATAGCATGCGCTCGCACCGTTCCACCAGTCGTGGATCGCCGGCAAGCCGCTGCCTTTCCTTTTGGTCAGGTAGCCCTTCCGCATCAGGTCTCTGTACTCTTCGCTGTCAGCGGACACGAACGGGCTTATCCAAAGCATCACCTTGAATCCCATTGCGTGGAGTTCGTCCACCATCCCTTTGGGATCGGGAAACCTGTCCGGACGGAACTCAAAATTGCCGTAGTCCTTCTGCCAGTTGTCGTCGATCATCAGAATGCCGGCGGGAAAGCCATTGCTGACAATGCCCCTTGCATATTCAATGATTTCCGCCTGGTTCTGGTCGTACATCAGCTCGATCCAGGTGTTGTACTGCGGCTTCGAGAAGAACAGTTCAGGCGGCAGCTTGCCGTCAGGAGCGAAGTGCTTCTTTGAGGCTACAAGATAGGCGTCCCTCAATGTGCTTCCCGCTGAGACGAGCTCCACCTTTCCCCTTGCAGCGTCAACGCTGAGTTTTCCGTCCTTCACCTGAAAACGGAACGGGCCGTCGCACCAGACGTAGCGTCCCTTGCTCGACACGAGCAGCGGCGTGGTCTGGCTGTTGAAGTTCTGCCATTGCAGGTCCGCGTCTATTTCGCTGAACGGCATCTTCTCCCCAAGTCCGCTCGCCCCTCCCCACCATTTCTCGCCTGGGATAATGTCTATCTCCTTCACTTCCTGCGCCTGCGCGGCTAGGGAAAGACCGAGGGACAGGATTATGAGTATTAATCTATTCATTTTTTCTATGATGAAACTTTTTTGAATATTTTCAAATAACAGCCTCTTGATTCCATAACAGCGGAATCAAGGGGCTGCCGTAATGATGAAAATCCTAATAAACAAATGTCATCTATTATTGTTCGCCCAAGTCTATGTCGCGCTCAAGGGTGAAATTGTCAAGGTAAATCCTCTGCTTGTCCTCTTTCCAGTTCCACCAGTTGAACAGGGTGCGGAATGACTGGCTTTGCTCCAGGATGGACCGATCGTTGCCACCGAAGTCCAGATCCTTGAAATACACCGTTATCTTGTGCCACTGCCCTTTACGAAGATCCTGCGAACCGATTTCAACCCTAGTGTCACCGTTTTTCGTACCCAGATAGAAGCGGTACTCATAGATGCCTTCGACCTCGGCTACGTCAGACTCATAATAAACATCGAATGACATACGGTCCCAACGGGAAAGATCTATGTATTTGGTATTGTCCGACACGGCGAATCCGCCTTCCCACCATTGGTTGTAGCCACCGTAGCCGTCCACAGGATAATTCCAGACCACACATTTGCCGGAGGTGTTCACTCCGCTTGGATTAGGGTTGTCTACAATAGATGAGACAACGCCTTTGTTCGCGAGTATTCCTTCCGGTTTGAACGGATAGTCAGCAGCACTTTGATTATCACCATAAGCAGGGACAAGACCTGCAGTCTCCATGTCAAGCAACAGCCAGGACTTTCCGCCCGGATCAGCGATAAGGTATGGGTTCGGCTTGTTCTTCTGGTTGATCACCATGGACTTCTCCCCGCGGACTCCCTCGCCCTTGAACTTGATGGTCGCTGAGCGAGGTGTCTCCTCGTTGTCATATTCGTAAACCTTATAGACCTCAATAAAGGAATACGGGTCTGCCTCATCGGCTTTTGTCTCGGCATGCTTTATCCAATCCTTACCCGTTGAACTCACAGACTGGGTGTATTTGACGTTGGTGTGCACCTTGATCTCGATCATACCTCCGGCAGCAGGATATTTGGACAAGTCTTCCTCGGACGAGACTTCAAAGAATATGCTTGAAGCCTGCTTGATGCTCATTGTCCCACTGTACTCCCCAGCGGTGAGTTTCAGCGTGGCCTCACGCGCCACTTGACCATCATTCTTGTCTATGACCAGATCGAAACTAGTCTCCCCATCGGATTGTTCCTCCGCAGGACGGACAGAACACCAGCCTTCATCTTCCGACAGATAGACTACGGAGGCTTTCCAACTGTAATTCGTTTTGAAGTTAAATGTCACGGTCTTCTGGTTGTAGTCCACATCGACTCCGTCCTTAAATTGCTTTGTGCTTTCTTCCGACATTTCGAAGTAGCCGACCACTTCCTTGTCATCCTCGGCTGAGGGGCTACATGACCCGGCCAATACCGCCAAGGCGATGGCTGCCATTCCTATGCTCCAGCCCGCAATGCTAAATCTTTTCATTTTCTATTGTTTGTTATTTGATTACTTAAGAATATATCCTTCTCCTACTCCCTTAGGGTTCTTCAACGTCATAACACCATCCGAGGACACTTCGATGTCATTGACCTCACCCCATTCGATGAACATGTCATCTGTGTCGAAGACACGCTTGCCGACAGCGGGAGGGAACACGATCTTCCCGTCAGCCTTGTTGAAGACAACGAAGATTCGCCCTGTCTCGTACTGCACCGCCGCATAGCCATCAGGCGAGAGATATGCTGTAGGAGATGCGTAAATGCCTGTTGTGGAATCCCATTTGCGCTGTTCCAACGGTGTGGCATTCTTGTTCTCCCAGATAGAGACAACCCTGATAAGTTTCAGCCTGTCAGGCACTTCCCTGATGCTTTGGTAGCTTGGCATGTCGCCAGTGCCTCCGAAACGCGATTTCCAGAAGAACGTCGAACCTACAGCAGCCGCGTTCCCCGCTATGATCCTGTTGCGGTCTTCCCTCCACACGTCAGGAGTTGTGCAGCCCAACATGGAACGCAGCCTGGCTTCCGGCATCCCTTTGAAAAGTGGAGAGCTGAAAATGTTTTTGTCATTGACAAACTGAATGTCACCGCCTCCCATGCCAGAACCTTCCTGTATCAAAAGATCAGGCATAAGTTCCTTTGCGTCCGGACGATTCTCGACATCCTTTAACCAGTGGGAATAGATGCTGGTAGGCTCGAAAATGAACCTGGCTCCCGGCCATATTTTCCTTAACTCTCTGAACAGCGTCTTGAAATATGCCGCCCGTCCTTCAACGAAGGTGTCATAGTCGTAATGCATGCCTTCGATCTTGGGAGGCTCACCGTTATACTTTGCAGGAAGATCCACTCCGGGGAACGCCAGTCCTGGAATATCCCAGGCCACTCCTCCGAAAACAAAGCCTCTGTCTTTTCTCTCTGTTTTCCTGACATCCTCTATGCACTTTTCCACAATCCTGTCTATCACCCACTGTTTGCGCACATCGGCTATGAGCTCATAAAATTGGCCTCCGTTATGTATATAGCCAGCCGCAAGGTTTTTGGGGAATTTCTCATCAGGATCCCTCCAGACCAAGGCCTCCTCCATTTCTTTCTGCAGTGACTCCGAATATGTGGTACCGGGCCAAATCTGGTAATTGCTGCAGGCATAAGGCTCAGGGGAGTCAACGAAGAACTCCATGTCCGCTGCGTTGGCGTCATACTCCATGTCATCCAAGTACATTATGGCCTTATGGCGCATCTGCTTCGCGTACTTGAGATTATCCGCGGCGGTGCCGTTCCAGTTAATCCCCCAGAGGTCATAGATGTAGGTGGTGTCCATGGGATTGTCCTGCTCGGGTTTAATGTCCACTTCAGGCAGAAGGCTGTCAGCCATTCCCTTTCCGGTGCAGGAGGCGAAGACTCCCGCAGTGACCAGAAGGCACGTTATGTATCCCGTAAGTTTCTTATTGTTCATATTCTTTTATTCTTTCATTTCAATTAATCTGACACAGTGGGGGTGAACTCCTCAAACGCTACATCGTTGTCCCGGAACACCAGTGTGTCCTTCACGACATAGGTCTTTTCGGCTGCCTTCACCTTGTAGTCCAGGTAAAAGGCTATACGTTTCTTGCCGCCCCACTCTTCAGTGTCCTTCACGAATCTGCCGCTGCCGCTGATGGCGTTCTCGCTGCCCTCGTCAGCGGTTATCTTGACTGTGTTGTCTTTTGCGTCAACATCCAAGAGAGCGCGGAAATTCAACGAGGACACGGCCAGCCTGTCAGCGTAAAGCATGCGGTTCATCCCGCGTGTCAGAAGCTGTGGCTTGTAGTTGGTCTTTTCGATGTACCCGCCTTCCCAGCCATAGCCTTTGCCGGTGGACTCGCCTTCTACCTGCTCCATGCCTCGGCGCAGGTAGGTGCCATGATATGGATTGACATATTTCAAGGCGTAAATGGTGAAATCCTTGGGCTTTACAAGCCATTGGGCCGCCTGACGCGGATCAGCTCCGCCCCATTTCTCTGTCCATGCCGGGAGCCCTGAGGCAAGAGGCGTGCTTGCGCGCCCGACCAGCACAGAGTCCGTGGCCGCTTTCGTTATGCGCAGTGGCAGGGCATAGCAGTTCTGGTAGGAAAGAGGATCCTCGAAGAACGCGTCTGTCAGCTGGATGGTAACTCCTCCGCTGAAGTTGCCTTTCCGGATCACCATCTCATCCGTTCCGATGGTTTCATAGTGAGAGGATGGAAGCATCTTGAGCGCGAATTGTTCTTTGCTTACAGTGGACTCTCCCGACAGATTTTCAAGCAGGCCCGGCTCAATCTCGAAATTCACGACGATGTCTTCCTTGTTCTCGCGGACTCCAGCCATCGCTGCCTGGATCTCAAACCGGTGGTTGTGGTCATTGGTCAGGTCATAATACTCAGACTCACCCAAAACAATGGTGCGTACAGGGTACTGGAAGGCGAAGTATGCGGTGGTATATTCAAAATCCTCAAAATCCGGCACTCCACTCTGGCAGGCGGTCAGTGCCATGCCAACCGACAGGCACAGGAGGAATCTGTTTATTCTCTTGTCATTCATCTGAATAGCTGTTTTTAATTGTTATAGTGGTTCTGTTCCAATTTCGGGGATTTCAGCAATTCCTTTTCCGGAAGTGGAGCGTAATAGGTAAAGGTCGCGTACATTCGGTCCTCTCCATCCACAGGCAAATACTGGGGAGCCTCGTTGGAATCCTTCTGTTGGAAAAGCACGCAGGACACAGGTCCGTTAATCTTTGCTTTCCAACGGCGCAGGTCATAGAAGCGGAATCCTTCAAATGACAGCTCCAGACGCCTTTCGTTTCTCACCAAGTCCATAAACTCGGATGCAGGCAGAGTCGAGGCGTAACTGTCGGAACGTCCCAGACCGGCCCTCTGCCTTATGGCCTTGATGATGTCACGGGCAGTATAGTCCGCATAATCGGATGCACCGTCGGCATCATAAGAGGCTGTGGCGGCTTCCGCATAGATGAGATAGATCTCGGTGAAGCGGATGATCGGGCGGATGGTCTTCTGACCTATCGGCCAACGATTGGGATCGTTTATCACAAAGTCTGGGCGCAGGGTCTTGCGCAGATAGTAGCCGGTGCGCGTAGCTTCCGGGTTCTCGATTCCGTCCTTGGTGTCCTCTTTGGCCGTGTAGATCTTGTCTCCCGCAATGGTGCTCGGAGCTATTCCGAATGAAGCCCCGTTATAGATGACAGTTCGCGCAAGGCGTGGGTCACGATTGAGGTAAGGCTGGCCTGGGTTATAGACCGAACTTTGCGTTATAGGATAGCCATCCTTGTCAGGGAAAGCGTCCACAAAATCCTGGGTGGGATTCACCTGCCCCTTGCCATAACGTGACGGAGGGTAGTTGCGGGCCTCGCGTGAATCGGAGATTTCTGTCCCGTCCGTCTGGTTGGTGCGCCACAGCACATCCTGAGGGATGTTGTCGCTTTCCCAAAAGATGGAATTGTCGGTATAGCCCAATCCCCCAATCCCACCGTTCAGGTCTATCAGCTTGGCGGAATATTTCATGGCGGAGTCGCAATACTCCACGTTGTAATAGCCATCGTTGTAGGCTGGACTGGCCGCATGCATGTAAAGCTGTGCCTTGATCGCCAAAGCGATGCGCTTGTCCATGCGGTTTCTGTTTTTCCACCCCGTCACCCTGTCATCGCCTTTGTACTTCTCCGGGAGCAGCCTGATGGCCACATCAAGATCCTTGGAGATGGACTCTACCGTTGACTGGAAAGAAGGACGGCGCAGTTGCTTCCATTCCTCACTGTCCCGGTCAAGGCTTCTGTCAAGATAAGGTATTCCCAGTTTTCTGCCGGAGACACCCACTCCACCGTAATGGCGCAGCAAGACGAAGTGATGGTAGGCACGCATGCCGTGGGCCTCGCCTGTCCAGCGGTTGCGGTAGGCCAGATCGTCTTCAGGGTCTTTGGAGATAGTGGTTTGCGGAAGGATCTCAAAAAAACGGTTGATACCGTCAATGGCCTTGTAGGAAGACTCCCAGACAGACAGCGGGTCGAAGGTTGGACCCCAGCCGCCGTTCACCATGCGGTGGTACTCGTTGTTGTACTCGTTCATCACAGCGTCATCTGTGGCGCATTCAGTGTAGGAATAGTCTGTCGGCAGAGCCGTGTAGGCTATGTCCAGAAAGCCAAGGACCCTTTCCGGGATCTCGTTCACCTCCCCGATGTCATAGTTGTTGTCCTCTTCCAGAGTAAACATGCTGTCGCAGGAGTATAGCGGGAACACCGCAGCGACTATCAAGCAGATATTATTGAAAAATTTCATGTTCATAGTTCTTTATCAAAATGACACGTTAAGACCTACAGCCACGTTGCGTGTGTTCCAGTACCCAGTCTGGCGGTACTTAGCCTCCTCGGAGATGAACCAGAGGTTGTCTCCTCTGAGGTAGACACGGATGTCTTTCACAATGGAACCCGCGAACAGTGAAGAAGGTAGAAGATAGCTCAGCTGCAGGCGATCCAGCGAGAAGCAGTTCCCGTCACGCATCCAGAAGTCAGAATCACGGAAGTTGTTTTCATTGGCCTGGGCGGAAAGGCGTGGATAGGTCGCGGTCTCAGCCGTTTCCTCTGTCCAGCGTCCTCTCACGATCTCGGAGTATTTCATGTCTCCGTTGACACGGAAATAGTCACCGCTCATCACCCAGTTGTATTTGAGGCGTGTGGAGGCGGAAACGAACAGGGTAAGTCCTTTCCATTCCGCACTCATGTTCAGGGTGCCTACCCAACGGGGATTGTAATTGCCCAAGGCGATCACATCGTCATCATTGACGTACCCGTCTCCGTCTTTGTCGGCATACCTGAGATCTCCTTTCTTCACGCTTCCGAAAAGCTGGTTGGAAGCCTCGGCCTGCTCGTCAGTCTTGAAGAAGCCCCGGCTGCGCAGACCCCAGAAGGTATCGAGAGCCTTGCCGGTTCGGTTCTGGTAGGCGTTTTTGTAAGCCTCGTCAGTACGCACCACCTTAGATGTGGCATAGAGCACGTTAAGCATGGAACTGAACTTCACCTCTCCGAAATTCTTCACATATCCTACGGACAGATCCAAGCCTTTATAGTCATTTCTGCCGTAATTCTCGTAAGGAATATGCGAGGCAAGCATCTGCGGATAGTAGCTCTTTCTCTGCATTACCAAGTCATCGTGGATGACATAGAATAAATTCGCGTTCAGTGACAGGGTATTCCCCGCGAGACGGGTCTCAATGCCGGCATTGAGCTTTTTCATCTTCTCCATGCCAAGATCGTAGTTGCCTTCCACTGCCTGACGTGCCTCGAAGCTGTAGCCGCCATTGTCCCCGGTGCCGAAGAATCCGGATCCCCAATAGGTGTACTTCCAAAGATTGTAGCCTAAATCTGTGTCAGTGTGCAGAATGCCAGCTGAAGCCTTGAGCTTCAGAAAATTAATCCAATCGGAATCATTCCTCCCTGCGGCTCCCACTGGAATCCAGCTCAAGCCCAATGTCGGGGAGAATGCGTTCTTGTGTCCGGGAGCCAATTTCAGGGAATGGATCAAGGCTCCGCTGAAATCCACCATAAACCTGTCATTGTAGCTGTAAGCTGCATTGAATCCTATGTGGGAGTTCCTGTCAGAGTACACGCTGTTTTCTATGGAACGATAGCTGTAGAAGCCAAGAACCGAAGCCGAGACAGTGTGCTTTCCATTGAAGGTACGCTTGTAGTCAGCGGCTATGTTCGCTCCTATCCCTCGGCTGAAAGTGCCTGACTGCAGGGTCATCACACCGGTCTTGGTGTCCTGATTGATGCGGTTGATCTTGAATATCTTGCCTGTGGCGTCGCTCCAAACCGGCTCGTACAGGGCGTAAGTGTTCTGTATGGCCTCGGAATAGCCACCGTAGGTGTCAATGTTCATTGTTCCACGTAACGAGAGGCCTTTCATTATTTTGGAAAGGTCATACACAAGTCCTATGTTGAACTGCATTGTCCTACGGTAATCGCGCTGGTAGCCATTGCGGTTCAATTCACCGTAAATGTTCTTGCCGTAGCTGTTTTTCCCGGACTCGGTATGTCCGCCCAATATTCCTTTGCCGTCAATGATGTCCACACCCTCCAGAATGGAAGGATCTTCAATAAGATCGACTGGCAGCAGCGGAGCGTAGTCATTCGGACGAAGGGTCGAAGCCAGTGTGAAGAAATCGGTGCGCGGGTTCTGGTCAAGGTCAAAGACGAAGAATGCATCCACAAAACTCTTTAGGGACGGAGTGATGTTGAAGTCAATGTTGCTTCGAATCTTGAAACGGTTGTAGCCGGTACTATATTCGTCAACCTTGTAGAGTTTGTCGTGATTCTCCCAACCTATGTTGGCGTAGAAACGCGCCACATCGTTTCCGCTGGTGAACTCGCCCAACACCCTTGTGGAATTGGTCATCGGTTTAAGGAAGTCCGAGCTGTAGTAGTCCACATCAGGATAGCGGTAAGGATTGCTGCCGTCATATTTCGCTATTTCAGCGGGCCTGAACGGTGGACGGCTGTCGGGAGAGTCGTTGAGGAATGCTTCGTTGTAGAGTGTCATGTATTCGCGGGAGCCAAGATATTCAGGAAGCCGGATCGGTACCTGCACTCCCGTCTCCACACCGAAACGGATGTCCCTTTTGGCGACTTTGCCACGTTTGGTGACGATGGAGAGAACTCCGTTCTTAGCCTGGGAACCGTAAAGAACAGTCGAGTTGATGTCCTTCATCAGTGTGATGCTTTCTATCTCCTCCGGCTGCAGGTTGTCTATGTCACGGGGCTGGCCGTCTATCAGCACGAGGACATCACCTATGCCGTAAAGGTTCAGTCCTGACTGGATGCCCGCTCCGTAGGATGATACAAGGGTGGATACTCCGGAATAATTGTCTTTCTTGACTATCCGGGGCATGTCAATGGATGTGATGCTTCCTGGGGCCAGTTTCCCGGAGACGGTCTTGAATACCAGTCTGAGAGTGTCGGCGCCGTTTGCGACTACATTGTCCTCCTGGGCCGAGCACACAATGCCGCCCATCAGCAGAGCCGAGACAAATAAGCCCCTAAGGCTGTTTGCGGACATCTGGGATATATGGTTGTGTTGTGTTCTTTTCATTATGCAATGGTCTGTTAATGATTATTCCCAACCGGGATTCTGGTAGAAGCCCTCGTACAGATAGGATTGCTCGCGTTTCAACGGAAACCAGTAGTGCCTCTGCTCGAATATGCGCGGTGTGTGGTACGGTTTTACCTTATAGTAGGTGTGGTCCTTGTCATATTCAAGGATCTTTATGTCCTTGTACTCCGGCAGGTGAGCCACGTACCATCGGCGGGTGTCATACCACCTGTGGTTCTCGTAGCAAAGTTCCACGGCCCTTTCCCTGCGTATGGTTTCCCTGAATTCATCTTTGGATGCGACTAGATGCGCCGGAGTCGGAAGAGAAGTGCCGTCTGAGTTCTTCACTCTGTCTCTCACCGCCTTCAAAGCCTGTACGGCAGTGACTTTGCATTCCGCTGGAGTGCCGTCCGGACCGTACAGTTCATTAGCCGCCTCAGCGTACATCAAGTACACATCCGCCAGTCTGATCACAGGGAGGCGCTGGGCATGCCAGTTCTCTCCTGACGGGTAGATGAACTCATCACGATATTTCTTCCACATGTAGCCTGTGATGGTGCCTTTTTCCTCACCGTAGTCTATGCCACCGACATAGAGTTCAGCCATCCACTTCTCGTTGTTCCGCTGCATCAGCAAAGAGCCGTCTGTCACTATGTTGGTGTAGAAACGCGGATCGCGGTCGGCCCAAGGGTTGATGGAAGGATTGTCATAGACAGACGGGTCGAACGGTTCACCGTTGCTCATACCGAAGTTCTGCACGTAGTTTTCCGTGGCGCCGCAGACATCCACCCACGCTCCCATACGTTTGTTGCAGTCACCTATCTGCTGGCATTGAGCCTGTACCAAAGGGACATTCAACACACCCTCTTTCCCCGAACATGGGATCTCGGAATTGCGGCGGTAGAAAAGACCGCTGTAGTCTTCCCAGTCTTCCAGCCCATAAACGTCACCACCCATAATCTCTGACTTCTCCAGAACCTTGCCGAAATATTTGACAGCCTTGTGGAGATACTCCTCGTTGTAGGTGTAGGAACCTGTCGAGGTGCCGTTCATAAGCGGACTTGCCGCATAGAGCATGGCCTTGCCCAGAATCGCGTAGGCCGCGCCCCTGGTGAAACGGTCCTTGTTGGTGCCGTAGGTCATCTGCCCCGTAGGAGTGTCCTGCCAGTCATCCGGCAGAAGCTCAGCCGCGCGAAGCAGGTCCTCTTCTATCTTGTCGGAAGATTCATGGTAGCTAAGGCGCGGATAACGCAGCTCCTCGTCAGCGGAAAGAGACTTCGTGATGTAAGGCATGCCTCCCCAGATGCGGATGATGTTGAAATGCAGTATAGCTCTCAGCATCAATGCCTGCCCTTCGATAAGACTGCGCTGTTCCTCAATGTCCACATTGCCGTAAGGGGTTTTCAGCATGTCAAGATGCTCAAGGGCGATGTTGGCCTTGCGGATTCCGAGCCAGCCCCCTTCCCAGTAGCCGAGACGGGTGGCGCCGTTGTTGCCTCCTTGCGCCCATGGATCCGAGTCGTACCTGTCATTGCCGCTCAGATTCTTCTGGGCATAGAAATAGACTTGGTTGATGTCGTAGAACGTACGGTAATCGTTGGTGATGTTGTCGATGTACCATGCCTTGGTGGAAACCACATCATCGGCAAAATTGAAAGGGCCGTAGGTGATGGGGTCGTTCATGCAGTAATATGCGTTCTCTATGTACCCTTGGAACTTTTCGAAGGAGCCGAATATGTCCTCCTCGGTCAGTCCGGCATCGGGAGACTTGTCCAGATAGTCGCTGCACGAGACCGCGGTCAGGCAGCCGGCTGACAAGCAGATTAGTAGAAGTGTTTTATATAATATGTTCTTAATCATGATCTCATCGCGTTTTAGAATGTGACATTAAGTCCAAAACTGAACCTTTTCACAGGCGGGTAGCGGTTCGTGTAGTTGTACTCCTCACGCTCTTCAGGCATCTTGGACCAAAAGAACAGGTTGTGGCCTGCTGCTGTCAGTTTCAAAGACGACATACGTAATTTGTCGAGTATCTTACCAGTGAAGGTATAGGAGATTTCAGCACTTTTGAAACGCAGGTATGATCCGTCCAGCCATACCCCGCGTGTCGAGTTGCCTCCGCCCAAAGCATACAATGCGTCAGTATTGTCCGGAGTCCAATAATCCCACAGCCTCGGAGTCGCGTAAGGAGCCAATGCGCTTTTCGTGAGAGTCGGTGCGAAATTACGAGAGATATTATAGACACCAAGGAAGTGAACCTGGGCGCTAAGTCCCTTGTAGTCGAAGCCGAGGAAGATGTTGTAGGTGTTCTCTGGACGCTCAGGATAACCATAAGGTATCTTGTCGTTCTCATTGATGACACCGTCGGCATTGTAGTCAATGTTCGCCACGCTGCCAGGAAGTCTTGTCGTGTTGTTTTCTCCACCTACCCGTCCATAGACATCGTCCCAGCTTGTGATGAACTTGTCCTGGTCAACGTAAGTCTTGGGCTGGTTGATCCTGAAGCCCTCGTTTTTCTGGTAGTCAGGTATAAGCTCCGGATCATCCATAGCCAGAACCACTTCCTTTGCATGCGCGAAGGTGTAACGAAGCCATGTGTTCCATTCGCTGAACGAACGACGCAGTGTCACGTCAAGTTCGAATCCCCGGTTGCGCACCTTGCCTAAGTTCGCTGCGACAGGGGCTGCCCCGAAATAACCCGGAACGCTGCTCGCACGCTGGGCAGCTGACAGGAAAACCTTGTCCCTGTTGTCTTGGAACACGTCAAGGGAACCGGAAATCAGATGGTTGAAAAAGGCAAACTCGATGCCTATGTTCTGCTTTGTGGAGACTTCCCACTGCAACTCCGGATTGCCAACCTGGGCCTCTTTGTACTGCAGGTAGCTGGCTCCCGGAGAATTGCCATAAGGTCCTTGGAAGACAGTGCCAAACACACCCTTGGCGTTGTTGTCTCCAACGCTCCATGTACTCATGTAAGCCCAACGCTGTGCCGCGAAATTGTCACTTCCGACCTGACCGATGGAATAGCGGACCTTCAATTTGTCAACAAACTTGTCCAGAGGCTTGAAGAAATGCTCATCCGAAATCTGCCAGCCCAAACCCAAGGACGGGAAAAATCCGAAGCGGTATTTTGAGGCGAATTTTTCGGAACCGTTGTAGGAGCCGTTGGCCTCCACGAAATAACGGTTGTTGTAGGCGTAGGTGAATCTTCCTACCCAGTCCTCACGGTAATGGGGGAACTCGCTGCCCTCAGCCATCTGCTCGCGGCTCATAAGGGCAAGTCCAGTCACATCATGCTTGCCGAAGCTGCGGGCATAGTCCGCCTGAACTTTGTAATAGGTGCGGCGCACAGTGCTGTTGACCGACAGTTTCTCGCCATCGAACCAAGGTGGTGTTGGATAATAGTCCATGTCGTTGTCGCCTGTAGCGGGGTAGTAGATCACTGAACCTGTGTTTCTGTCAACCGCTTTGGAGAGCACACTCGACCATCCGAAATCCCTTAAAGAGAAGAAGCGGGTGTCAAACGAGAAAGTACCCGATGCGGAAAGGCCTTTTGTGACGAAGTCCAATTTCTGCTTCAATGTGATGTCTGACATCATCTGGGCTGTGTTCTTCTTCTGGAAATTGGTTGATCCGCTAAGAACAGCGACCGGGTTCTTTTCTGTACCTCCATAAGGGCTGCCGTAAGCCCCATCCTCATACTGTATCGGGAATATGGACGGAGGCAGGCTATAGAACGCGTCCCAGATCTCTCCGTATTGTGTCGGAACCTCATCCCTCATCCTAAGAGAGCCAGCAAGATTGACGCTGACGGTTGTCGTGGGTGTGAAGTTAAGGTCCACATTAAGCCTTATGTTGTAATGTTCAAATCCGAACTGGGGCTTGAACGGCAGATCATCATTGCCTCCGGACTTGAGCAGGTCGTCATCCTTCAGATAGGAAACAGCAGCGAAATACTTGGCGAACTTGGCTCCGCCCGTCACATTGAGGTCATACCTCTGTGTCATGGCGAAATCTTTGGTGATGGCATCAGGCCAGTTGACATTCGGATAAAGGTCGGCCTCAGCACGTGATGCCGGATGACGGTATTTATTGGTCTCACCGACCGGTGAAAAGTAACCCCAGCTTGCCTCATCGTAAGGGAGAGACTTCTCCACCAATTCATTCTGATAACGGTAGGTGTCATAGGCATCCTGGATGTCAGGCATCTCACCGATAACCTTGAAAGTGGTGTTGGCCGAGAAGGAGACGCTAGCCCTTCCCTCTTTTCCACGTTTTGTTGTGATGAGGATGACACCTTCCGCTCCTTTCACACCGAACACGGCTGTCGCTGAGGCGTCCTTCAGCACGGAGATGCTTTCAATCTGTCCGGCATCGATGTCGGACATCTTGCGTTCCACTCCGTCGATGAGTATCAACGGGGAGGCTCCGTTCCATGATGAAAGGCCTCGGATGGTGATGGTCGGGTCATCGTTGCCAGGCATGTCAGACGCAGTCTGGGTTGACAGGCCGGGCATGAGTCCTGAAAGCATCTGACCCACATTTCCTTGAACACCGGTCTTCATCAGCTGTTCTCCCTTTGTCTGCGCGATGGCTCCAACGACGCTCTCCTTTTTCTGCGTGCCGTAACCAACCACGATTGTCTCCTGGATGGACATCGCATCTTCCTGCAACGTGATGTGGATGTTTGACATTCCTTTTATAGGAATATCCTGGGTGACAAAATTGATGTAGGACACTTCAAGAACCCCACCATCTCCTTTCACATTAATGGAGAAACGCCCATCAATGTCCGTCGTGGTTCCGATCTTGGTCCCTTTCAGCATGACACCGGCCCCGATAAGCGGTTCACCGCTCCCGTCAGTGACGACTCCCGTGACCTTGCCCGGCCGTTCCGTCTTCTTGGCATTCTGGGTTTCTGTACGCTGAGGTGGGGTAACGGGAGATTTCGTGATGGTGACTTGACGGCCTCTTACCTTGTAATCCAGTCCTTTCCAAAGGACTTTGTCCATGACCTCGGCGATGCCGGCGTCCTTCACGCTGACACTCACGTTCCTGTCAAGTTTGACCTGCTCCTCGTTGTAGAGAAAGACATAGCCGTAATCCCGCTCGATCTTTTCGAGCACCTTTTTGGCGGGTATGTTATTCATAGAGAATGTGATACCCTTTGTCTGCGCTGCCGTGCCCGAGGCAAGCAGCGCGATGCTCATGACACAACAGACCACCCTGCGGACAATTCCGACAAGTTTCCTTATTCTGCTCATTATCAGAAGAATTAGATTGGTTATAGAGTTAATTGTTATAAAATTTCGTGTCCTCCCATAGTTATGGAATAGGCACCGTCTTTATCCTTGCGATAGGTTATGCCTGAGACGATGGAAAGGGTTTCCAGGGCGTTCTCGCAGTCCACCGAAACATCCATATTGCCTGTGATGGACAGCCCCTTGACGGTCTCGTCACATGTAAATTCCACGTTGTAGTGACGGGCAAGCCGCCTGAGCACGTCCGCGATGTCTGAATGATTGAACTTCAAGAAATCACTTGTCCAGCAAACATAGTCGTCCGGATCCACGGTCTCCACCGATGCATTTCCTGACTGGCCAAGGCTCAGCCTCTGTCTTGGCGTCATCAGGTATTCTCCGTCCATCTGGTCTGAACCGACCTTGACCTTTCCGGAGACGAGCACCACACTCTGGCTCTCCTCACCGTGGTAGGCCTCCACATTGAAACTTGTACCGAGCACCGAGACGCTCATTCTGTCCGTTATGACCTCGAAAGGACGACTTTCGTCCCGCGCCACATCAAGATAAGCCTCCCCGTTGAGGTATAATGTTCTCTTCTTTCCGGACATACCAGCCTTGAACGCGATGATTGACCCAGCGTTAAGATGCAGGCTCGTACCGTCTGACAGCTTCAAGCGGGCTGTCTTTCCGTAAGGTACCGACAACTTGTGAATATCGTTACTTGCAGTGATGTCATGCGAGTATGTCGCCCCGTTGGAACTTATCGACAGCAAGTCTCCACTGTAGGATATCTCCGCATTGCTTCCGACCTTAAGGGTGTCGCCCGGAAGGACGAGCCTGATCTCCCCGGACTTTTCGGGAGAATAGTCCGCCACCAGCTGAAGTCCGAAATCATCCTGCGCTTCGTTTGAGACAAATTCGTCATGTACAAACACTCCTGCAGCAATGGCCGCAGCCACGCCCACAGACGCAGCTATGGTCTTGAAAAGGAACTTGATGCGTCTATTGCGTCTTCCGATGATCTTGTAATCCCGGAAAATCGAAATCCACAATCTTCTCTTGTCCGATTCGCTAATGTGTTCCTCAATAGGCTCCATGACAGAGAATATCTCGCCTCTTAAATCGTCTTTTATATTCATTACCAATTAGTTATCAGTTTATCCCAATGCATTAACAGAGCGTCACTCTCCAAAAACACAACATAAAGACCGCATGAGCACGTATTTTATACTCATACGATCTAACTTTTTTTTGTCAAAATCAGACAAACAATTGCAGGAAAACAGCCAAAGACATTATTTTTCTGACCTTGGCGAGAGCCCTAGACAAGAGGTTCCGCACAGACTGGACGTTCATGTCCATCAGCGCAGCGGTCTCCTCGAAAGAAAAACCTAATGTGTAATGAAGGTAAACGGTCTCCTTCTGCCTGTCCGTCATCGCTGACAGCGCGCGTTTGTACTTTTCCTCTGTCACGGCACGATTCTCAAACTCGCACGCAGCGTCATCAGAGAGCCTCCACTCAACGTTGAACGGTAAGTCGTCAAGGCTTATGGAAGGGAGTCTGCTCTCCCGCTTCAGATTGTCGTAAATCTGCCCACGGAGAGACTTGAAAAGATAAGCTTTGGGGCTTTTGATGTCCGTGGGGAGTCTTACCGCACTGAACAACTTAACGAAAACATCATGAATAGCATCCGTCAACAACTCTCTGTCGGAAACGATTTTCATACCGTATCTGTACATCTCATCGACATACCGATCATAAATACGGGAAAACGCTTCTGAATCTCTTTCCGTGAACTTGTTCCAGAGTGCCGTTTCTGATGTTTCATAGTCGTTCATAATCTCAACGCATGATTTTCTAATGGAAAATCGTTTGCAAAACTACTAAAAAAAAATGTATCTTTGCATCAATCTTCCAGCAAAATAGAAGAGCCCATCCGAGATGGTCTTGAATATGATGCTGCACCCACAATAAGGCAAAAAATGAATAAAAGAAACACTTCTCTCATCATCAGAGGCATCACCCTGCTGGCAGCGTGCGGACTTGCTGCCAACATCTCTTTAGCGCAGAACAAAGTCAATGCTACGGAAGTCGGCAATGTAACAGTTGACACAACTCATCCGTGGTACGGGGCGAGGGTCGGGATCATCGGGGATTCGATTTCAGATCCGCAGGTGGCGAACGGGCCGGAGAAGTACTACTGGTACATGGCGCGGGAAATCGGAATCATTCCTTGCGTAGTGGCGACAAACGGCCGGGAATGGAATGATGTGATCCGGCAGGCAAACAACTTGAAAAGCGGGTTTGGGGACAACATCGACGCGATCCTCATCCTATTGGGCACCAATGACTTCAATGCAGGTGTGCCAATCGGGGGATGGTTTACCGAAGAATATGACCAAGTGGAGGCAGCGAACAATGAGCCGAAGTCGATTCAGACCAGAAGGCACCGGACTCCGAACCTTGATCCGAGCACTTTCAAGGGCAGGATCAACATAGCTCTGGATTCTCTTAGAAGTATGTACCCAGAAAAGCAGATTATCCTGATGACTCCGCTACACAGAGGGTTGGCCCGGTTGGGAGAAAGGAACATACAGCCAGACGAGAACTACACGAATCGCTGTGGGGAATACATTGATGCCTACGTAAATGCGGTCAAGGAGGCGGAAAATCTCTGGGCCGTTCCTGTTATTGATCTCAACGCCATTTCCGGACTGTTCCCGCTAAATGATACTCAGAAGGATTATTTCCTCCGAGATCGAGACAAACTCCACCCAAGCGATAAGGGACATGAGAGAATCGCGCACGCCCTCATCGCATGGCTCAGATGTCTGGCGCCAGGCTTCGGAGCGGAATAAGTTGAAGAGGGGTCACTTCGACAGGCTCAGTGACCAAATATAATCATTTATAATCGCACGGCAGCAAGGATTCTACCACCGAATGAGAATTCCACTGTGGCAGCATTCTCCCGAAATAAGACACAAAGCAGTCGAATGAGATTTCCCCCTGGGGCATCCTTCACCCGGATAGGGCGCGAAGCGTCGATGCCACAGGGGGAAATCTCATTCATCCGATCAAACAAAAATAAATCCTACTCCCACTCAATGGTTGCGGGTGGTTTGGAGGAAATGTCGTACACTACGCGGTTGACCCCCTTGACCTTGTTGATGATGTCATTGCTAACCTGGGCGAGGAAGTCATACGGAAAATGGAACCAATCAGCGGTCATGGCGTCAGTGGAAACCACAGCGCGAAGTGCGACCGGATTCTCATAAGTACGCTCATCCCCCATCACACCTACACTCTTGATAGGCAACAGAATAACCCCAGCCTGCCAAATCGCGTCATAAAGGTTCGTGGCCTCGATGCGAGGATCCGAAGCGGACGGAAGATGAAGGGCTGAGCAATCATATTCCCGAAGACCATTTATGAATATGTCATCGGCATCGCGGAGAACATCCAACTTCTCCTGCGTGATGTCACCGATGATGCGAATTGCAAGTGAAGGCCCAGGGAAAGGATGCCTTCCAATCAGTTCTTCTTTGATGCCAAGGGCACGGCCAACCCTGCGGACCTCATCCTTGAACAAGGCACGAAGCGGCTCCACAACCTTCAGGTTCATCTTCTCTGGAAGGCCACCGACATTGTGGTGAGACTTGATCTTCGAGGCGATTCCCTCTATGCCGGCGGACTCGATAACATCAGGATAAATTGTTCCTTGAGCAAGCCAACGGGCGTTCTCAATGGTGCGGGCGTATTTGTCGAAAGTCTCGACGAAGAGCCTTCCGATGATCTTTCTCTTGGCCTCAGGCTCCGTCACCCCTGCGAGAGCGTCAAGGAATTCCTTGGATGCGTCAGCACCTATGACATTGAGGTCCATGTCCTTGTACGAAGCCAGAACATCCTCATATTCATTCTTTCTCAAAAGACCGTTGTTCACGAATATGCAGGTGAGGTTGTGGCCGATGGCTTTGTTCAGCAGCACTCCGGCCACTGTCGAATCGACTCCACCGCTGAGTCCAAGAATAACCTTCTCATTCCCAATCTGTTCTCTAAGACTGGCGACGGTCGTCTCGATGAACGAGTCCGGAGTCCAATCCCCTTTGCATCCGCATATTCCTAAAGCGAAATTGCCGAGAATCTTCGTGCCTTCCGTCGTGTGGAACACCTCAGGGTGGAACTGCACAGCGTAGGTCTGCTCACCTTTGAAATGGAAGGCCGCATTGGCTACGCTCTCAGTCGAGGCGATCACCTCGGCTCCCTCAGGCAGACGGGCTATCGTGTCCCCGTGGGACATCCACACCTGCGAATGAGCCGAAACGCCCTTTAGCAGAGGAGACTCAGGATCAACGACATCCATCATCGCACGGCCATATTCACGAGCCAGCGAGCCAAGCACCTCGCCTCCGAACTTGTGGGCAAGGTACTGCGCACCGTAGCATATTCCTAGAAGAGGGTACCTGCCTTTGATGCCGCTAAGGTCAATCTGCGGGGCGTTCTTGTCGCGCACCGAGCAAGGGCTTCCGGAAAGGATGACTCCCTTGACGGAGGAGTCCAGCACCGGCACTTTGTTGAACGGATAGATTTCGCAATAAACGTTCAGTTCGCGGAGCCTGCGCCCGATGAGCTGCGTCACCTGCGAACCGAAATCCAGAATGATGATTTTTTCTGTCATAGACGGACGGGGAATTTAGACTTCAAAATTAATCCATTTTTCGCAATGCGGCAAAAAAATATTTTTTGGATTTAATTCGCAAAATACCAAAAATTCAGATTCCTCAAAATATTTCCTACAAAGACACAGACTGGCAACCTCACGGCGGCCAGTCTGTCATTAAAAGTTCTTTGTTTATAGTGAAACCGAACTGAGTTCGGATCCTATTCTGTGGATGGCATTGAGGATCTTCTTTGTGGTCTTCTCCCCCGGGAAGGCGGCACCGCTCTTATATTGGCGCATCTTGCTTTCGTTGATGCCGGCATACTGGGCGAAACGGCTGGCATTGATGAAGCCAAAGTCCTCAAAGAAGGATGGGATGTCGTAGCGGAAAGTCACCTGATATTCTTCAGGAACGCTATCTCCGTCTGCGATGGCCAATTCGCGGCAGTCCTCTACGCACTCGCGGAAATCGGCTTTCGCTTCCTCGACAGTATCGCCATAGCCTCCGAAATGATTTCTGCCGAAACTTTGGGAGGACGTGATAGCATATCGCCCGTCCGGTCCCTTTTCAATTATTGCTGTTATCTTAAACATAATAGTCTTTGAAAAAAGTTCTCTGCCATTCAGAATCTGAACTCAAGAATGGGCAGGGATTAAATCCCTGCCTGCTTCTTGACGCTCTCAAGCGTTCCTGTGCGGATTTCCTGAGAATCGTGCCTCGGAACCGGGAATCTTTCTCCTGTGATCGGGGATTCCCATATTTCGTGGGAAGTTCCCTGACGGACGAGAAAGCATCCGTTCTTCCGAAGCAACCGCTTCAATTCAGAACTCTTCATATAACAAAGAACTTTATGGTTACAAAAGTAGCATATTTGTTACTATTTTCCAAATTTTTCTAACGACAGAGTCAAAAAGTATGTCCCGACTTTCTCCTTGCGCAAATCAATCCGCCAATTCGTGCCTTCGACCAATAACGCCCATTGCCTTATAATTTTCGATGAAGATACAAAATATCCGTTTCGCCGAAAGATATCGGCATATTATTGTGGGATATCTTTCATTTTACCCAACATTATCAGACGTTAGACACCTCATAACAAACAATCACGCGAACATGGTGTCATACATGTGATTCCGACATGAAGGCTCACCTATGGTTTTTAGGATGACGATCAACAAAAAACGATGGCGCTATTCATAGTTGTACCGGTTGTCGGTAGCCAGAGCACCTGTGTGCGTGACTTCACGCGATTCGAAAGGATGCAGCAGGCTGTCGATGATGACGGCATATTTCCCGCGGGTGAGAGAGTCAAGTAGCGGAAGTCCAAGGTCCGAAAGGGTCTTTCCGGGGTAATAGTCATCAAGGAATATCTCCTCTCGCTTGACCGGATCATCAATCCGGAACCATGTCTCGTTGGACCAACCGATGGAGCGTCCCTCGCCACGCATGATCCCGGTGGCACCGATTCTCTGCAATGCAGCAAAACGAGGGTCAGTCACCGGAACATCAAGGTAAGGCATCAAATAACCTCCAGAAGCAAGAATGCCCGACTGCACATCCCTGACCGAAACATCTTTCAATGAATATGTCCCGGAAACTTTCCGCTTCCCGGCCACTAACGCGGCAGCGATTCCCGCAGCCTGGCCAATCTCCATCACGACCGGCTGCAGCCTGGTCGCACCGTTGGCGATGCAGGTCACAGACACGGCTTTCTCGATGACCAGAAGATCCTCAACATCCTTAGGCACCATGACTCCGAACGGAACCGAGAACGACGGAACCGGATGGAACTCAAGCTGAGGCAAGTCACGCCAGTCCGGATTCCTGTAGTGATGATGATCCACGGGATAATCCCCGACCGCGACAGACGTGCGATAAAGGTCATTGGAATATGGCCTGTCGATGTCAGCGAGGGTGAATGTCACCTCTCCCTCAATCCGCCTTGAATCCCTATAGTAAGGAATCATCGGAAGTCCGTCAGCCGTTGGGTACTCCCCTTCCGCTATTCCTATACTCTTCCTGCCTAGCTCAGTCTGAATATAATAGAGATAGCCAAGGGCAATCCTTTTGGCGCTGTCTATGGCGGATTCACGCTCGGCTGGAAGCATCTTGGTGATGTCCTTCACATAGCAGTCGTTGCCGGAAATCGGCCAGTTGAGCATGATCTTCCCGCCCGGCAAAGCCCCATAGGAAAGCATCAGGTCAACGGAATGACCTCTGGACAGGCAATCCGAGTACAATCCCGGATCATAGCCGTCCGGGCACGGAATCGTCTTGTCGGAATCCGAGCCGAAATCCTGCACGGTGACAACGTAGGTCAAATCCTGAACAGCCGCTATGGTGTCAACGGGTGTGCTACAGCATGGCACACCGCACATCCGCGCGATGTCCCCAAGCTCAGTTCCATCAATCAGTATCCCGGCCTTCACTGTGCGCTGGCCTTCCGGACCGTCCAAAGTAATCCTCCAACCCTTCCGGAGCTTCTTGACGGCAACGCATTCAGTCTCCATCGCAAGGGACAAGCGTTCGAGCGGAAGGGACATATTCATGAATATCTCAGCCCCGACCTTTGGCTCGAACAGGACGTTACTCACCCACCCTGTCTTCAGTGCGTCATACCCGCCGTAACGGTTGGCCAGAGAATCGCAGAACTCCCCGAACAAGCCTCCCCTTAGACGGTAGTTGCCGTCTATCGCGGAGACTCCGGCTGAAGTAAGCATGCCTCCTAGCCAAGAAGTCGGTTCGACTACCAATGTCGAAGCTCCTGAACGGGCCGATTGGATGCTGGCAGTTGTGCCTCCGGCTCCTCCACCGATGACAACCACATCATAAAAAACTTCAGTTCCACTGCATGAGCGCAGCAGAACCGAAGCAATTATAATAAGCAGTATTCCAAAGGAATAAGATGACCTATGCATCAAACGTGGGCCTCCCGTCCCTTTGCGATGTCCTCCAGCATGGTGCTGATCTGGTAAAGGCCTCTCGGCACATGGAAACATCCTTTCCATTTGCCTCCCTTTAGAGGGAGAAGGACCTCGCCTCTGCGGTTGAGATAGCCGAACCATTCTGGATATTCCTTGTCCTTGAAGTGAGTCCAAAGATATTCATCCAGCTTCACGAACCATTCGAGGCACTTCTCGTTGCCGGTCAGCTGGTAGCCTTTCAGCATCGCGATGGCGGATTCGATGTGGACCCACCACAGTTTCTGATCCCACTCAAGTTCCTGGGTCGGATAGCCCTTGCGGTCCATGAAGTAGAAGATTCCTCCGTACTCCTTGTCCCAACCATAGTCAATGACTCTAAGGGAAATCTCTACAGCCTTCTCAATCAACGCTTTATCCCCACGCCTGATTCCAAGATTCATCAGAAACCACATCGCCTCCAAATCATGTCCAGGGTTCACCTTACGTCCCTCGAAGCAGTCGATAAGGGAATTGTCCACAGCTGAAAGGTTCTCAACCATGACACCGAGATCCGGCTGGTAGAAAACATCCAGGACCTCATGCAGACAGTCATCGATCAGACGATCCATCATCTCAGGATCGTTGATGATCTTTTCCACCTCCAGAGCCATGTTGCAGATGATCATCGGAAGTGCGAAATCTTTCATCGGACGGGTTCCCGGAACAGCCTTGGACCAGATTCCCTTAGGGTTGGAGCGACGCTCCAGAATCCTGTGGAAAGTCTCCTTGGCGAAACGGGCATATTCCTCATTCCCCGTGGCCTCGGCTAGTTGAGCGAACGCCATGCAGGCGAAAGTGTTTGAGAATATGTTGTAAGGCTGAATGATAGGCTTGCCCTCTCTTGTCAGGGAGAAGTAGAAGTCATAGCCTTCGGTACAACCGTATTTCATAAGGAAGCGAGCTCCCTGCTCAGCGCACTTCAACCATTCCTCGTTCTTCGCGAGCTTGTTGTAGAGCATGGCGAACATCCAGACCTCGCGCCCCTGAAGCCAGACAAACTTGTCTTTGTCATAAACGCTTCCGTCACGGTTCAGGCACGTGTAATACCCTCCGAACTTTGTGTCCTGAGAATGTTCAAGCCAGAACGGCAGGACATTACCAAGAAGCTCCTCCTTGTAACGTGACGCCATCGCGCCAAAATCGACATTTTGAATATTCATGATGAGAGATTATTGAGCGGTGAATCTTATGCAGGTCAGGCAGTCATAATTACCGTCCGTGACGAACAAGTCCATGGTCTTTCCGTCTGCCGCTGTCTGAAGAAGGACATCACTGCAAGCACCTGAGCCTGTGTAAGCACCTTCCTCGGCCACGGTCGTCCAGTCCACATAGTAAGACTCCTTGACTGAATTGAGGTCAGTAATGTCAAACAGGTACACTTCCGGACAAGAGCCCCAAGAGAAGTGTGCTCCTCTCTCAACCGCGCAGAAGCGGATTCCGTTAAGTGTTGCCACAGAGATGCAGTTGTAGTTCTCGTTTCCGGCACTGTCAGTGTGGAACACGGACTGCCACTCGCTCTTGGTCACATCCTTGCACCAGTTCAGGTCGTAGTTGCCGTTGGCATCAGCGGAGTAGCCTATGAACAGGAGGCCATCGCTCAGGTCATCCGAAACTGGGGCAACGCATGCTCCGTAAGGATTCCAAACTGTAGAGGCTGCTGGAGCAATCGAGCCAAACTGGGCTTCTCCTGCCTTTCCACCTGTAATCTGCCATGCGACCCAGTACTGGCTGACATCCACGAAAGCGGTGATCACAGCTTTCTTCGTCACATCTCCACGCACGCGGATGTTGCCCATTGAAGAACTCCAGATGGCATTGTGAGCATATTCCACAACAAGTTCAGGAGCAGCGTCAAGAGACTTGAACGAATAGATCTGACATGTGCCACCGAACGCTGCCTGAGCAGACACAAGGACATTACCGGCATCATCATTCACGAGAGAATAAACTGAAAGTCCTTCAGGGATAGGAATTTCCTGCATAAACTCACCTGTCTGGCGGTTGAGGGCGTAAAGCTTGTTTCCACCGTTGCCGACCAGAAGGATGTCGTCCTTCACCGCAAGCCTGAGAGGGCCGCCCGCAACACTGATGGAGCCAAGATCTGTTGAATAACTCTTCTTCCACAGAACGTTCACGTCAGCCGTGCCTTTCTGCTTGAGTTCGATTGTGGCTGAATAGCCCTCGACATCGGTGGTGACATCAATGCTGGTTGCTCTAGAGCCGAACTCTGGATTGGAAGCGACCTTGCAGGTGTAAACATCTTCCTTCTTAACGATTTCTGAGATCCACTCTACTTCAGGAGCAACCACATTGTAAGGGAAGTTCGCCTCGACCGTGAAAGTCACATCGCCGCCGTTCTTCTCCGCGACAAGCGCTTCAGGGGTGACATTGAATATCCTTTCGTTAGGAGCCTGATTGACAGTGATGTCCTCGGAGCCTTCCTCACTAGTGAAGGTGATGACTCCATGACGGGCCTCGAACTTGTTGTAAATCTCGTTGGAAGCCACGGCAAAGGTCACGGTGTTCTCGACAAGGCCTTTGGTCAAAACCGCACTGATCCAGTCCTTGGCCTCGTCAGCAATCTTGTAGTCAAAGCCGATGTTGGCCATGACCTTGATTTCAATCGAGCCACCCTCCTTTGGAACATCGAAGGTTCCCGGAGTAAGGGTGATGGAATTCAGCTGCTTCTGGCTGACCTTTATGGTCTTTGAGTCTGTACCGCAGCGAAGGTCGAACGAGTACTCGCGGCCATCGTAGTCCGCATTCTTCAAGACAGTCACGGTGATCTGGTTCTTGCCGGATCCACCACTGGTAGGAGTGATTGAACTCCAGCTATAGTGATTGGTGTTCGGAACCACTACTTTCCAGTCGTTGTCTGCCGTAAATTCTATGGTGTAAGTGCCTCCGGCAGAGGAAAGCACTGGATTCAAATCCGCATCAGAGGACAAAGTGATCCTGCCAGCATCATTTGAATCATCTTTGCAAGAGGCGAAGGACAGTGCCATCGCTACCGCAAGAAAAATTGTGGATATTCTTTTCATCTTAAATTATTGTTTCACAGTCTTTAGATAGTCATCAAATCCTTTTTTGAAGGCATCCCAGTAGTTGTACATCTTGATGTGACAGAGATCGAACACGAAGAATCCATCGCTGTTATTGATGCACGCACTGATGGCGTCAGGAATCTTGGAAGCTTGACCACCGTTGGTCCAGCCGGTCGAGTTGCCGATGTCCGGCCCTCCGCAGAACTCCACGTCTCCTTTGAGGAGGGTTTTGCCCTGCTTGCAGAAGCCTTGCATCGTCCACTCACCGCTGCCCCAGATGTTGTCGGTTCCAGCATAGGCGCCAAGGAACATGAAGTCACAGTGATCAGCGTAACCGCAGTTCTTGTAGTTCGCGGAAGCCCAGAAATAGCCGTCAGCCTTAGGGTCATACTTAGGGCTCGCCCAGTTCACCCCTGATGTGTAGTAGGTTGAGTACCAAGCCCCGACATAGACACCGAAACGGATGTCTTTGCCAGTCGAGTGAACAGCTTCGGAAGCTTTGACGATGAAGTCATGGATCACGCTCGCACGGAACTCAAGCCATTTCTTCACAGTCTCGCTTGCTTTCCAGCCAAGTTCGGTCGTGCCGGGAGCCAGCACATCACCAGGCCATGAGCTGATTGAGAGTCCGGAATAGGCCTCGAACTTGTTCTTCGAGACATCCGAAAAATCGCTTTGCAGTCCATAATCATCGTAGCGGCATCGATCCAGAATGATACCATCAAGATCATACTTTGCCAGATCCTTTATGATCTGAAGCACATAATTCTGTACCTGTTCATTGGCCGGATTGAGAAATCTGGTGCCCCAATCATCAGGTCCGTTAAGATCCATGACGTTGGTAAGCCCGTTAGATGCGTTGATTACCGAAGCCCATGATTTCTTTCCTGACTCACGGAACAGCATTCCGTCATTGCCAAGGCCGTAAGGGCAAAAGTAACCACCCACGAAAGTGTTTATGCTAGCGTTAACCTTGAGTCCGACTTCGCGAGCCGCGTCGATGAAAGCTTGGAGATAGTCATACGTTCCTGTTCTGGAAACCCAAACATAACTGCCGTTTTTCCAGACATCCACCTTCTTCAGAGGTTGTGCGACCGAGGACTTGAACAGCACGTCACCGCTGGTCGGCCTGACATCCACGATGATGTCAGTGAACCCGACATCCTTGATCTTCTTCAAGTCTGAGGCGATCCGTTCCTTGTCGTTCTCGTAGTCACTGAAGTTGGCGGCGGCGTCAATCCACACGTATCTCGGTTTGCCGACGCTCTCCTCCGGATCAGTGGGTGACGGCTTGTCCCAGTCGGGATTCCAAGGATTGTCCTTGGAACCCCCACATGAGGCAAGCATCACTGTCAATGCGGTGACAAACGAGAATATTCTCAAAGAAATCATCTTATGGTCATCTCTTTATGCAGTCCACAGAATAGCCTCCGAGGACACCTGAGTTCTGATCGTAGTAGTAGAGATAGAGCTTGAAGCCGTCCTTTGTCGGTGCAAGGATGACATCTCCGGCAGCCATGCCTGCGTCAGCCTTCTGGAACCATTCTATGGCAGGATTGCTGAGAACAATGGATGTTGTCTCGTTCAGATTGCCTGACAGAGCCGAAGGATCCGAGATGTCGTACAGGTAAAGGGCAGGACCGCAACCCCAATGAGGGAAGTGGCTGACCACAAACAGAGACATGTAGGTGGCATGATTAAACTGTTTGCTGTCCAGATTGTTGACATCCAATGCCCATGAGGATCCATTGTTGAACGGCAGAGCGGCCTTGAGCGTTCCATCAGCAGCGACGTGATTGAGAACGTTAGGATCGTAGTAGGACAGGAACATGGACGCATCTTTGGAAGGAGCCACAGCGACAGCATCGGTGTTGTTCACAGGAGCGTTGCCCCATGCAAGACCAGAAGCGGAAATATCCAGCACCGTCACATCCGTGACCGCTCCTCCGGACACTGTCACCCTCGTGACCTTGCTTGAGGAAGTCACACCAGCGATGCCCTCGTTGGTGATGTCAATCACAGCGTCAGCGTCAATGTTACCGATGACCTTTATTGAATATCCCATAGGGAGGTCAGTGCTGTTGGTGAACGAATGGAACAGCTCTGGAGCAGACTTCACTGAAGCGGCCTTCCAGATTTTGAACTCGCCTCCACCGTCAACGTGGTTGCAAAGAATCAGATTTTCAGCCTCATCGTTCGTGATAGCGGACGGTGAGATGCCTCCATCGTTGATCTGTCCTTCCTTCACACCTGTGATTCCGTTCAGATAAACCGGAACACCACTGCCGGTGCAGAACACCAGTTTGCCACCGGTTACCGCCATGCTTGGATAGATGTCAGCAGCGTTATAGGCAGGAAGTCCGACCATGCTGACAGGCTCGAAATTGAACAATGTCTCAAGGGAGGACTTGTCGAAGCCCTTGTCAATCTTCTCAGGGACGGTCTTGATGACGGTATATTCAGAAGTCGTCTTTCCGTCATGCGCTGTCACAGTGAACTTCACACCGTTGTTGTAGTCCTGCGGAGTCGAAGGATCCGGAGAGATTGTGGCATGGGCTGAGACCTGGACTGTCGCTGTGCAGGCGCTCAGATCCTCTGCGGAGACAAGAGTGACTGTCTTCTTGGTCTTGTCCACGATTCCGGAGATAGCCGGCTCGTCCAAAGAGAAGACAAGGATGTCGCAAGCCTTTGACTTGACCCTCTCACCGGTGATGCAGATGTTTCTGCTCTCTCCCCTGGCATTAGTAAACTTGAATATGTTCTCCTTAGTCAAGTCAAGCAGAGTCAGGGAAGGCTCAATTTTGCAGTTCGGCTGTATCGCAGCCTGCACGCGCACCTTGGTCATGTAAGGAGTGGTCTCGTTGTCCGAGGTCTCTGGGAAAAACCATGGAACCGGGATAACGAATCTGTCAGCGTTCTCGTCAGTGATGTTCAACTTACACATTGATTGGTCAATGTACGGGCCGAAAGTGAAGAACGCTTCTAAACTTGTAAGATTCTGACGCTCAGCGGTCGATTCGACATATTCAGGGCTATGGCACGAAGCCGCCAGGAAAAGGGTGGACACCGCGAGCAGTATGTTGATTTTCTTCATATTAGTCGAGATTATTTCCATTCAGGGAATTGTTCTACTGCTGTGTTGCTTGACAGTTCGCTGTCCTGGAGAGGGAATCTGTTCATCTTCTCAGGGTAGTTGCGGTCCTTGTCGTCAACAGAAACGTAAGTGTAGATGAAGCCGGCTCCGGCTGGCTCGATCTTAAGGCCGTGAACCTGATAGCCGGAAAGTCCGTCCGGATAGTTGTTCGGAGCCACGCCCCATCTGCGGAGATCCCAATACGAGAAGCCTTCGAAAGCAAGTTCAACCTTGCGCTCTTGACGGATTGCATTCCAGAGATTGTCACCGGATTTGTCAGCGTAAGGAAGGCCCACACGGGCACGGATCTCCTTGACAGCGGCATTGGCGCCCGCAGCGTCATTGGTGCGGTAGCAGGCCTCAGCCTTGTTCAAGAGAACCTCAGCGTACCTGATGATGACAAGTGGCTGGGTGCTTTCGCTTCGGGCAATCACATCATGGGTCTCATCCACGCCCTTGCGCAGGTAATAGCCCGTTGTGGTCTTGCCTTTAGGCTCCTTGACCACATTCCACTGACACCAACCGTCATCTCCACCTACGAAAGGCTCAATCTTGCGTCCTTTCCACTCAGCGCCATTGTAAAGGATGGAGGCCTGGAAACGAGGCTCAAGAAGGTCATAAGGAGGATTCTCGCTGGTTCCTTCAGTGGTATGCCATGCAGACCAGTCAGGCAGGCCGCTTCCGTCGGCATATTCATAAGACTCTACCATTTCCTGGGTAGGCGTGCCGTAGCCGCCACCGGAAGCATCTCTGGTGGTGTAGTCACCTCCCGGAGTGTAGTAGAAATCGAAATTGTGGGTCACATTGTCGGAATAGCTGAACACATATTCAAGGATAACCTCCGAGTTGTTGCCGTTGAAGACATCAGCATAGTTTGGAACGAGCGAATAGCCCAATTCCTTGACCTTGTCAGCGGCAGCTATCACCTTGTCGTAGCGCTTTGCGTAAAGCATGGCCCTTGTCATGAAGGCGTAGGCAGTGCCTTTGTCCAGTCTACCATTCGCATTCGCCTTTTCTGGAAGATTGGCAGCAGCGAACTCAAGGTCAGACTCGATGAAATTCCAGCCTTCTTCCTCGGTTGACAGGCCTTTGTTAGCTGTGATGGCGCTCAAATCCTCGTCATAGATGATCACATCCTTGTACCTTTTCACGAGGTCAAAGTAGAAGTAGGCACGCATGAACCTCAACTCGGCTGAAAGCCTTGTCTTGTCCTCATCAGACATCTCACCATACTTATCCAGATAATTCAAGCCCTGGTTTGTTCTGCGGACAGCTCCATACATTGTGTCCCAGTAGCCGAGGTAAGCCGCCACATAGTTTGCGGTAAGTACTGAGCCACCGTAGGCGATTTCGCTTGGGATGTAGCAGAGGGAGTTAAAATTGTAGGAACCGTACTTGAGCTGGTCGGTGAGGGCATCGGTCATTCCGGCCACACACTGGCCGGTGTTGGCGTCTGCCATGTCCAGAATGTAACTGTAGATGTAATTCACTCCGTACTCCGCGTTCTGGGTGGTTTTCCAGAGCATCTTGTCGGAGACACTGTCGGTCGGAGTCATGTCAAGGAACGAGTTGCAGGAAGAGAGTCCCATCGCCACAACGGCTCCTGACACTGTCAAAATCAGATTCTTTGCTATAGTTTTCATATCACGCTGTCCTTTTAGAATGATAATGTCACACCACCCATCAAGAGGCGCTGCTGAGGATAATAACCGTTGTTCACACCTGGAGACTCAGGGTCGATTCCCTTAGGCAGGCCATCGATGGTGAAGAGGTTCTGTCCCTCGACGAACAGTCTGAGAGAAGACACGCTCAGATGGCTCATCCACTTCTTAGGCAAGGTATAACCCAACTGAGCCGATTTCAGACGGACATATTTTCCGTCCCTCCACCAGAATGAGCAGCTCAGACCGTTGTCGCCTCCATGGCCAGGAGAGCCGAGGGTAAGGCGTGGGAATGTTCCGTCAGGATTGTCGATGCTCCATGCGTTCTCGACAAGGTAAAGAGGTGAGTTTCCGCCATCTCTGAAGGTCCGGGTCCAGACGGTGTTGTCATCGTAGCCGTTGTAGTATGTTCCTGTAAGGGAAACATCGAACAAGGCTCCTCCTGTGAACTGAGCGTTGAAATCAAATCCGTTCCACTCGAAATTGAGGTTGAGGCCGAACGTGAGCTCCGGCCTGTTGGAGCGTCCGAAATAGCCCCAGTCATCGTAGTCGATCTTTCCGTCGCCGTTGATGTCCACGAACTTGATGTCACCGACGTTAGGACGGGTGCCCCACCATGCGGAGTTGTCAATCTCCTCCTCGGATCTGAACAGCCCGTCGGTCAACCAACCGGTGATGGCTCCGTAGGTCTTGCCGACAATCTTTCTGTTGTCGCTGACCTCAGGGTTGTCCTTGTACTTGATCCACCTTGTCTTTGAATATGTAAGACTGGCGCTCACTCCGTAGAAGAACGGCTTCCCGCCAAGGGAGAACTGGTTCTTGTGGGTGATCATGAGGTCGATACCCTTGGCGTCAATCGCAGGGTAGTTGATGTAGGTAGGATAGTAGCCGCCCATGGAGGCCGGGAATCCCGAGCCTTGTCCCGCGAGGATGTCATAGGTGTAGTTGTAGAAACCATCCACCTCAAGTCCAAGGAGACCGTCCCAAAGGGTCGCGTCAAAACCTACGTTGTAGGAAAGGTAACGCTCCCAAGACAGATCAAGCGACGGAACGACATCAGGCTTGTAGGCAGGATTGAAAGTCGTGCTTCCGTCCGGATTTCTGTAGCCGACCTTTGAGCCGTAGCGTGAGTAGGTGCTGAGGAAAGCATATTCAGGAACACCGTCATTACCGAGCATTCCGACAGAGGCCCTGACTTTCAAGTCATTGAGGAAGTCCACTGACTCCATGAAGTTCTCGTTGGAGATTCTCCAGGCCACCGATGCCGAAGGGAAGAAGCCCCAGCGGTACTTGTCCATTCCGCTGAAGAGGTAGGAACCGTCCTCACGTCCGGAAAGCTCGACAAGGTACCTGTCAGCGAAATTGTACTTGAGCCTGAAGACTCCGCCTACGCTTCTGCTGGCGCCGCTGCCGCCTGAGACAGGATCCTTTGTCGGTGTGCCCTGGCTGATCTCAGGAAGTGACGCGAACGGAAGATCCTTGGCGTAAGCCGCAAGGCTGTTGCTCTTGGTGTCACGAACCTCCATGAGGGCAAGCGCCTCAATGGAATGCTTGCCGAAGGTGTTGGAATATTCAAGACTCGCCTGACCTACCATCTGCTTCCAGTATGACGATCCCTCGCCGATGTTGATGCCGTTGTCAACTCCCCTCGGATCATTCTTCTTTGAATATGTCCCGTCGACAAACGCCATTGTGCTGTAAGGAGTGTTGAGGTTCTTGTTGAAGGAGTTGCTCCAGTCATAGACACCGGAAACCTTTGCCGCAAGGCCTTCCACCCAAGGGATGTCATAGGCAAGCGTGGCGTTGACGGAGAGATCCATGGAGCGGGTCTTCTTGTAGCCTGATTCATAGATGGCGGCAAGAGGGCTCTGAGGATTTGTGGTGCCGTTATTCTTAATCACCGAGGTGTACATTCCCTCGTACTTTTCTGGAAGATAAGGGTGCATCATGATCGTCTGGTTGGCGATTGACAGCCAGCCCAACTCGCTGTAGCCTCCATCCGTGCCTCCGGAAGCGTAGGCAGGAGTGTCCCTGTGGGCGATCGTACCGGACACGCCTAGTTTGAAATGCAGTCTCGAAGTGATGTCAGAGTCGATGTTGGAGCGCAGGTTGTAGCGCTTGTAGGTGAAGTTGTCGATGTTGCCGTTCTGTCCGAAATAGCCGACGGAGGTGTAGTAGCGGGCCTTTTCGTTGCCACCGGTCACAGTCACGTTGTGCTTCTGGGTGAAACCGGTTCCGAACACCTTGTCGATGTAGTTCACGTTATCCCAGCCATCGGTCGGATCACCGTTTGTCATCGCAGCGACATTCTCGGAGGTGAAGTACGGATTGTACTCGGAGCGGTCCTTGATGGCACCGCTGGCCAGCTGATCCATCATGTCAGCCATATTATAATAGTAGGCGAATTGCGGACCGTTCATGAACTCAGGGAAATTGGCGTTCATGGACACACCGAAGGAGGCGTCGTAAGTGATGGAGGTCTTTTCCTTCGAGCCTCTCTTGGTGGTGATGATCATGACACCGCCCGCACCTTTCAGACCGTAAACGGCTGCGGAGGCACCGTCTTTGAGGACTGAGATGCTCTCGATGTCGTTAGGGTTGAGGTCATTGATGTCGTTGACCGGGAAGCCGTCCACAACGTAGGCGATTCCATAGATGGAACCACGCAGACGCAAGGAGGCCTGATCCTGTCCCGGCTCTCCTGACTCCTGCACGGAAGAAATACCCGGAAGCCGTCCTGCGAGAATCTGAGAGACATTCGTGGCCGGAGCCTTCAGAACCTCGTCACCCTTGATTGCGGAGACCGCACCAGTCAGGGACGATTTCTTCGAAGTACCGTAACCGACCACGACAACCTCGTCAAGGTAGGTCGTGTCTTCCTTCAAGATCACGTTCAGAGTCTGTACCGTTCCATCGCACAGTTTTTGGAATGATGTCAAGCCCAGACATTGGAACTCAAGTGTCTGTCCTTTCTTGACGGAAATCACATAAGTCCCGTCCGCTCCGGTCATCGTGCCGTTCGTTGTTCCGGCCACAACCACAGAGACACCAGGAAGCGGATTTCCGTTCTGGTCTGTCACCCTACCCTTGACAGAAGGTTGAGCCGATGCGTTCCCCGAAAAGAGGAAAACTGAAAGTACCGACACAATCACTGCCCTTAGGAAAGGGGATGAGAAATTCGATGTAGCTTTCATAAAAGAATGCGTTATTATTAATAATAGTGTTATCGTTTTTAGCCAATAATCCCATAGTGCTCGCAAAGGTATAACTTTTTTCGCAAATATTTAATAATTAAATTGACAATTAATAAAAAAATTAAAAAATAAAATTCTTACCTTTGCAAAGTATTTAAAATAGACTCGCAATAGTCTACGAAAATTTTAAAGATTACATCGCAATAATTACATAAAGAATAGCACCATGACAGACAGAAGAACATTCTTGAAGAGAGCTGGCATCGCGGCAGCGACCGCTGTTGCAGCTCCGCTTGCTGCAAGCGCCTCAAGTCTCACTCCAAAGAACGGGAAAGACCTCCGACTCAAGGCTGACGATAACATAGAAAGCAGACTGATTGTCCCAAAAGGCGATGCACTACCGATAACCGGCACCTTCCTCGATGAAATATCCCACGACATTCCTCACCAGAACTGGGGCGAGAAGGAATGGGACCTTGATTTCAGATACATGAAGGCGATGGGAATCGACACAGTGATCGACATCCGCTGCGGCTACCGCAAGTTCATCACCTACCCTTCGCCATACCTTCTCAAAAAGGGCTGCTACATGCCTTCCACCGATTTAATCGACATGTTCTGCCGCCTTGCCCAGAAATACGGGATGAAGTTCTGGCTCGGCCTTTACGATTCCGGAAAGTACTGGGACACAGGCGACATGTCAAACGAAGTCGAGGCGAACAAATATGTCATAGACGAGATCTGGCAGCGCTACGGGAGCAAATACGACAGTTTCGGCGGATGGTACATCAGCGGAGAGATCAGCCGCGCCACCAAGGGAGCGATCGAATCCTTCCGCACGATGGGTCGCCAGTGCAAGGAGGTCTCCGGCGGGCTGCCTACCTTCATCTCTCCTTGGATTGACGGCAAGAAGGCAGTCGATGCCGCAGGAGGGAACCTCTCCAAGGAGCAGGCGGTCTCAGTCGAGCAGCACGAGCGGGAATGGAACGAAATCTTTGACGGGATCCATGAATATGTCGATGCGTGCGCCTTCCAGGACGGCCACATAGACTACGACGAACTGGACGCGTTCTTCACTGTCAACAAGAAACTTGCGGACAAGTACGGGATGCAGTGCTGGACAAACGCTGAAAGCTTCGACCGCGACATGCCGATCAGATTCCTGCCGATCAAGTTCGACAAATTGAGAATGAAGCTGGAAGCCGCCAAACGTTGCGGCTACGACAAGGCGATCACATTCGAGTTCTCACACTTCATGAGCCCTCAGTCCGCCTACCTTCAGGCCGGACATCTTTACGACAGGTACATGGAATATTTTGACAAACAATAAGCGATGGACAAAAGCATAAACATGGGCCGGGTCGTGTTCCTGGCCTTGGTCGCAGCAATAGGAGGAATCCTGTTCGGCTACGACACCGCTGTGATCTCCGGCACGACTGAAATCGTCAAGAACCAGTTCCGGTTGACGACAATAGCCGAAGGCTGGTACGTTGGCTGCGCCCTGATCGGTTCGATACTCGGTGTGATGATTGCCGGAATGATGAGCGACAACTATGGAAGAAAGAGGACGATGATCTTCTCCGCGTTGTTGTTCAGCATCTCAGCGATAGGCTGCGCTGTCTGCCAGGATTTCAACCAATTGGTTTTCTTTAGAATCATAGGAGGATTCGGAATAGGAATAGTCTCCATCGTCTCACCAATTTACATCTCCGAAATCGCTCCGGCACAGAAAAGAGGCACCCTCGTGTCGCTCTACCAGTTAGCAATCACGATAGGCTTCCTTATGGCCTACCTGATCAACTTTTTTGTGCTTAAGGATGCGGATGTGAACTCAACATCAACGGATCTTTGGACAAGAATATTCAATTCTGAGTATTGGAGAGGGATGCTCGGCTACGAGACGATCCCAGACCTGCTGTTCCTCATCGTGATATTCTTCATCCCGGAGAGCCCGCGCTGGCTGATTACCAAGCACAGAGACGGCAAGGCCGCTAAGATTCTCGCCAGAATATTCAATTCGCAGGAAGAAGTAAGTAGACAGATCGAGCAAACCAAGGCCTCCATCGCTGGAGAGACCAAGTCCGAGTGGAAGACCCTTCTGGAGCCGGGAATATTCAAGGCCGTCCTCATCGGTTGTGCCATCGCCATCCTCGGACAGTTCATGGGAGTGAACGCGGTGCTTTACTACGGCCCTAAGATATTCAGTGACGCAGGTTTGTCCGGTGAGGGTTCGATGTTCTCGACGGTTCTGGTCGGGGTTGTGAATATGCTCACGACGGTCATCGCCCTGCTCATCATCGACAAGGTAGGCCGCAAGCAGCTGGTTTATTGGGGCGTGTCAGGAATGATTTTCTGCCTGCTGATGATCGGCTTGTACTTCTGCCTCGGCACCGCTCTTCCGACATGGTTCCTATTGACGTTCTTCCTTCTGTACGTTTTCTGCACCGCTATTTCCATAAGCGCGGTTGTGTTCGTACTCTTGTCTGAGATGTACCCAAACAGGGTGCGCGGACTCGCAATGAGCATCGCGGGGCTGGCTCTTTGGATCGGGACCTACCTGATTGGTCAGCTGACCCCTTGGATGCTTGAGACACTCACTCCAGCGGGTACCTTCTTCCTGTTCGCGGCCATGTGCATCCCATACCTTCTCATAATGTGGAGACTGGTTCCGGAAACAACCGGCAAGACGCTGGAAGAAATCGAGGAATACTGGACAAAAGGTAAATAAGCAAAGAATGGTCAAATATTTCAGCGACAATCTGTCAGAGAAGAGTTCCATAATCAAGCAACGGATGCTTGAGCTCTGCATGAACTCAGGCGATTTCAGCATCGCTGATTTCGCTCGCGAACTGAATTGCAGCGTTCCGACTACCATGAAGATAGTCGGAGAGTTGATTGACGATGGCTGGCTGGAGGACCTTGGAAAAAAAGGCTCGGCCAGCGGCCGCAGGCCAAGCATATTCGGGCTCAATCCTGATGCTGGTTTCTTTGTCGGAGTGGATCTGGAAAGGAACCATGCCAACATCATGACGATGGACTTCAAGGGGCAGACCCTGTCCTACGACGAAGATGTCGAGTTCACCTTACGGAACACTGAGGATTCTTGCCGACAGCTCTGCACACTTATCCGTAAGTCCCTTGAAAGCAATGGATTGAGCTCCGAACGCATGCTTGCGTGCAATGTCGATCTCACAGGCCGGGTCAACACCACCTCCGGCTACAGCTTCACGTATTTCATCAATGAGGACAAACCTCTGAGCACCATCCTAGAGGAAGACCTTGGGGTTCCGGTGGCCCTTGACAATGACTCAAGAGCGATGACTTACGGAGAGTTCCGCAGCGGAATCGCCAACGGAGAGAAAAATGTGCTGTTCATCAATGTCGGATGGGGCCTAGGAATGGGAATGATCCTGAACGGAGATCTATACTATGGGAAATCCGGCTATTCTGGAGAGTTCGGACACTTCCCATTTCTGGACAATGGACAGATCTGCCGCTGCGGAAAGGTCGGCTGCATGGAGACAGGGGCCTCCGGCTCAGCCCTTCAAAGGATTGTAACAGAAAAACTTGAGGCCGGCTGCCCGTCAATGCTGACCGATAAGTTCAAGACAGGCAAAGAGCTCACACTTAATGATTTGCTTGGAGCCGTGGAGGACGAGGATGTCGTTGCGATTGATGCAATGGGAGAGATCGGGACAACTCTCGGAAGAGGCATTGCAGGCCTTATCAATCTGTACAATCCGGAGATGGTGGTCATTGGAGGAAAACTGACCGTTGGAGGAGACTACCTCATGCTACCTGTCCGCGCTGCCATCAAGAAATATTCATTAAATATAGTAAGCAAAGACACGACCATCGTCTTCTCCAAGCTTGGTCGCAAGGCAGGCGCGCTCGGATGCTGTATGCTGGCCCGCACAAGATTTTTAGGCCTGATGTAAGCCTCACTTTTGAAATGAACCAAAATGGACCAAAAAAAACTATTGAAAAGAAATAAAAAAATGTTATTTTTGCAGAAAATTGTGCTAATGACCTAGAGTCAAAGATTAAAGTTTCGCTAAGAACGTACCCTTAATCTTGAAAACGGCCTAATAACTAGTTGAGACTTGAGCGAAGACATGAACAACTATGGTGTCGCTTAAAAACATAATAGAATCAACATTCTTTGGATTTCCAAGGTTTGAAATAGACCTTGGAAATGATTTCTGTCACCCTACGGTGGGGGGGGGCGTAACCCTCTAACATTCAACGCATTGCACAATAGCAAGGAGGATAAGCCATCTTATTCTCCGGTTTTTCCGTGTCTTGATTCAGACAAAGCATCACAACCGAAGACACGGAATCCAAAGTCTCTTGTCGGTATTTTGAAACATAAGGATTGAGAATATGAACAATTACCCAGCACATATCAGTCATTCCATGCGTCTAACAGTCGGATTGGCGTTGGTTCTGCTCCTTTCGTTGATGTTGAGCTCGTCAGCAAAGGCGCAGACCGCAGCAGTCAAGACCAACATCGTCCATGACGCCACTACAACCCTCAACGCAGGACTTGAGTTCAAGCTCGCTCCACGCTGGACAGTTGATCTTTCTGGAGACCTGAACCCATGGACGTTCTCCGGTGACAGAAAATTCAAGCATTGGCTTCTCCAACCAGAGCTAAGACTTTGGACATGCGATGCTTGGGCAGGTCACTTTTTCGGGCTTCACGCACTTGGAGGCCAATTCAATGTTGGAGGGTTTGACATCAACGCCAATCTTCTAGGCACTGACTGGAATCTTATAAAGGACCATCGCTATCAAGGTTGGATGGTGGGAGCCGGATTAGCTTATGGCTATTCTTGGATTCTAGGGCAACGATGGAACCTAGAAACTGAAATCGGAGCTGGCTGGGTACATGCTTGGTACGACACATTCCGCTGCTCCGGGTGCGGAAAAAAGATTGCAACCGATGATCAGCACGACTATTTCGGTGTCACTAAGTTGTCCGTAAGTCTTGTGTATTTGTTCTAAACGTCAATGACCATGAAAAGAGATATTATATTCAAAATATTTTGCTTCGGTATGACCTTCCTTTGCGGTGCCGCCTTGACAGCCGCGTTTGGACAAGAGACTGATGCCTCCCGAAAAGACATTGAAGGAGTAAGCACACACAACGCCACCGTAAAGCGTGACGGGTCTAACGTCTTGATTGAAATGGATCTAGACCTTTCCTCCCTTAAAGTTAAAAGCACCGAGGCGGTTCTCCTCACCCCTTATCTTGTGAACGGGGAGGACTCCCTAGTTCTCCCTTCCGTGGGTGTGTACGGTCGCCAACGCTACTACTATTATCTGCGCAAGGACAAAATGATCTCCGGTGAAGATGAGACCACCATCACAAGCGGCTCAAACGCTGAGGTGATCCCGTACCATGCCACCACTCCTTATAAAGATTGGATGAACAATAGCCGTCTTGTCCTTGGACGCGGTGACTATTCCTGCTGCGAAAAGCATAGTGGGGATCAAAGCTCTGAGCTACTTTCCAGAGTGCTTTGGGTTCCGGATGTTCCGAGACTGATCTACGTCAGTCCTAAGGGCGAAAAGACAAAGACTAGAAGTCTCAGCGGAACTGCTTACATTGACTTCCCGGTCGATAAGACGGGAATCTATCCTGAGTACCACAACAACGTAGCGGAACTAGGCAAGATTCGCTCAACAATCGACTCCGTTCGCAACGACAGCGACATCACCGTGAGATCCATCCACCTGAAAGGCTTCGCCTCCCCTGAAGGAAGCTACGCGCACAACACTGACCTCGCCAGGGAAAGAACAGCCACCATCAGAAAGTATGTACTGGATCTTTATCACTTCGCCCCTGAGATAGTTACGACAGCACACGAGCCTGAAAATTGGGAAGGCCTGATTGAATGGCTCCGCACAAGTGGACTGCCTAACGCTGAAAAGATTCTGGAAATCGCAGAGGGCACGGTTCTCGAACCAGACGCCCGCGAATGGAGGATAAAAAAGAATTATCCTAAAGACTATGCGTTGATGCTGAGCGAGATCTATCCTCGCCTGCGCTGCACCAAGTACAGAATCGAGTACGACATCCGAAGCTACACCGATCCGTCCGAGATTCTCAAAGTGATGAAAGTCCAGCCTCAGAAAATCTCCCTCGGAGAGTTCTTCCTAGCAGCTGAAAGCCTCGAGCCCGGCAGCCCTGAGTTCAACCATGTCTTTGAAGTCGCAGCTGTGATGTACCCGGAGGATCCGATAGCCAATCTCAACGCGGCCAACGCTGCTATGGAGCGTGGAGACCTTGTTTCAGCAGCAGAAAGGCTCAAGAAAGCCGGAGACAGCGGTGAAGCTGAATATGCCAGAGGCGTGCTAGCTGTAATGTCCAAGGAATATTCCACCGCGGTGGAGCACTTCACAAGCGCAGAAGAAAAAGGCGTGGAGGATGCAGCCGCACAAGCGAAGATCTTTAAGGAATATGCCGAATACTCCAACGGCACTGAAACCACGAAGACAAACGAATAATATATACAACAAAATAATAAAACAACGCTATGTTTATGAAAGCTAAACAATTAGTAATCGCAGGCCTTGCGCTGGCAGCGCTCGTGGCTTGCAACAAGGAAAAGGCAGTCGAGACTCCGCTTAAGGACGGTGACGCCTACATCAACGTCAAGATAACCTATTCGGATCCTGTCACAAAGGGAACCGCAGCTAACCCTCCGTTCTATTTCGGAACAGCGGAAGAACAGGCAATCGACAACGCCTACTTCGTCTTCTACTATGCTGACGGATCGTTCTGCCAGTACGTCAAGAAAGAGGGAAACGAGCTGACTTTTACCTCAAAAAAAAACCCGGGCGAACCAACAAAAGAGAATGTCGAAGAACTTTCTGATGCAGTAGTAGTCCTCAGGAACCTGAAATCAAACCTTTATCCGGTCTATATGTCAGTCATCCTAAACTCTGACGACACATGGATCAACACAAACATCAAGGACAAAAGCATCTCTGAAGCCACATCTGCGGTTCAGACAGCTATCGCCACTGCTGCTAGTGACAATGCTCAAGTCGATTGGTCCAACTTCATGATGTCCAGCTCATCGTTCAACAATGGGGATGCTAGAACTGGCTATTTCTGCACAAAACTTACCCCTACCAACTTCCAAGAGTCTGCTGAAAAAGCTGTTGAAAGCAACAATCCTGTAGAGGCTTATGTCGAAAGACTTGCGGCCAAGGTCAAAGTCGAGTTTGGTACTGCTCTCCAAGATGGAGGCAAAATCGGATCATTTGAAATTGATGGAAATGCCACAGATCTGTTCTTCAGAGTGACTGGCTGGGGTCTCAACGCCACCACCAAGGATTCATATTGTTTCAAGAACATCAACGCCTCTTGGACAGACGCGGATCTCGGATTCAGTTGGAATGATGTTCCTAATTTCAGAAGCTACTGGGCACAGTCAACGAACTATGGCACTGGTGATTACCCAAAAACATTCAACTCAAGCGATGGACATTACAAGGATGACGCAAATGTAACCCTGAACTACATCACCTACAATGACCTTAAAGTCGCCATTAACGGGAACGCCTACTGCCGCGAGAACACAAACACAGCGGAATACATGAGCAAGAATCTCTCCAGCACCGCCACCAGCGTTCTTCTTGGAGCCAAGATAGTCGACAAAGACGGCAATGCTGTCACATTGTACAACTACAACGGAAAGCTTTATACCGAGGATCATTACAAAGCTGCGGCCCTCAACGACTATGAAGCAAAAAATACAGACAAGCTAATCTATAAAGTAACTACCGAAGGTAATAATACTAAGTACACCCAAATAGGCAAAGCTGATCTTAAAATAGAAATATCAGCTGACGGGTACGCTCACGTTGAACTTATCGATGCAGCCAACTACTGCTACGGTGCAGCTGCAACAATCAAGGACAATCACACTCCTGTAACTTCCGAAGAAGCGAACAAGCTTCTGAACGGCACGGAGCAATACAAGTACAACACAGGATGTTCTTTCTATAGAGACGGAATGATGTACTACAACATCCCAATTGAGCATCTCCGCGAAAGCGACAAGACCACTGAGAATTACCAAATTCAGGAAGGTGACTACGGTGTGGTAAGAAATCACTACTACATCATCACCATCACCAAGATCAAGAATCTTGGTAAGGCCGTGAATGATCCTAATGAGGTGATTGTACCTAACGATGATGACACTAAGAGTTACTACGTCGCTGCCAAGATCAACGTCCTCTCTTGGAAAGTTGTAAGGCAAACCGTTGAACTTTAGTCAATAAACCTTTTTTTCATAAAACTACATCTTCAGCAAGGTGGCCGGGCCTAAGAAACCGGTTCGGCCACCTTCATTTTAAGAACTAAACTAATCAAACTGCTATGCTGTCTGTATTCAAAAGGACATTCATCGGACTGCTTGCCATGGCACTGGCGGGTGGAATGGCTGTCTCCTGCAGCGGACTGATCTACGAGGACGAGGGAGACTGCGCTGTCTCCTACCGCGTGAAGTTCCGCTACGACATGAACATGAAGTTCGCTGATGCCTTCGCCCATGAAGTGCACAGCGTGACTCTCTATGTGCTTGATGAGGATGGCAGCATAGTCTGGTCAAAGACTGAAAGCGGTGACGCTCTCACCGTGGAAGGATATTCAATGGAAGTCGATGTGCCTGCCGGGAAGTATGGACTGCTTGCCTGGTGCGACGCTGATGAGTACAAGTCTTGGACATTCCCTCAGGCCAAGGTTCGGAACGATCTGGGCTGCGCACTCAACCATAAGAGTGACGCTGATGGTTCTGCCTACACTGACGGAAGGATAGACGACCTTTACTATGGGTACCTCGCGGAAGCTGATTTCACGGCTGACGAGGGGACTGTCATGGTAACATTGCCTCTGATGAAGAACACCAACAATTTCAAGGTCGTGCTCCAGCACCTTTCTGGGAAGCCGGTGGACAAGGACAAATTCGACTTCTTCATCACTGACGACAACTGTAAGATGGACTGGGACAACAACCTCCTTCCGTGCGACAACGTGACCTACCGAGCCTGGTCGGTGTCCTCCGGCTCCGCTGAGGTGGGCACCCGCTCGGTCACTGAGCCTGTCGAAGTGACCGAGCCCGTCGAAGTGACCGAGCCTGTCGAAGTGACCGAGCCCGTCGAAGTGACCGAGCCCGTGGTTCGACAAAGCTCACCAACCCGCTCGGTCGCTGAGCCTGCCGAAGCGACAGAAACCGTCGGTGTCGCCCTAGCCGAGCTAACGACAGGCCGCCTAGTCATGGGCCACAAGCCAAGACTCCACATCCGAAACAAGGAAACCGGAGCGACCGTCCTCTCCGTCCCACTGATCGACTACGCCCTTCTCGTCAAAGGGCGCTACAACGAGGCCATCCCAGACCAAGAATATCTCGACCGCCAGGACGACTACAACATGGTGTTCTTCCTCGACAAGAACGAGAACTGGGCTAACTCGTTCATCTACATCAACTCATGGAAGGTTGTCCTTCAAAACACGGACTTATAGCAAAATAAAACAAATCGGTGAAAAGGACCTTGGATATTCTTTTGCTAGCGATGCTTAGCTGCATGTCGCTTCTCTCTTGCGAGAAACTGATCTACGAAGAGGGAGACGACTGCGACGAGAGCGTCATGCATGTAAGCCTGCGCGTCAGCGCGTGTGTGGGCGGGTCCGCTACATCCAGAGCCCTCAGCGAAACGGAAGAGTACGGAACTGGCTACGAGAATTTCATCGATGTCAACAAGCTCCACATTCTGTTCTTTGACTCGGACGACAAATTTCTGCAAAGTTTTGAGCCAGAACAGGTTTCACCTACAGACAATAGTGAATATCCTAACACATGGGAACTTAGAGGCACAATTCAGAACCCACCAAAGACAGGATTCAAGATTGTAGCTCTGGCCAACTGGCCGTCTGATCCTCAGGATCTAAAAGTCGGAGAGACTACAATAGAAAATGTCTGCAAAGCGGATTGGGCGATGGGCGATTACAAGGCTCCGTTCACCCCATCCGAGAGCAGCCCGATTCCTATGTATGGAGTCAAAACCATCGAGAATAAGATTTCTTTCAACTCAGACATTGAGACCAACCTCGGAGAAATTAACTTGCTCCGTGCGTTCGCAAAGATCACAGTATGCCTGAGCGATGGCTCTTCGGTCGAACTTAGTTCGGTGACACTGAGCAACTACAACAAGAGATTCGCCTGCGCTCCACTTGGAATGTACGACAACACGGCCAACAGAAGCCTTTCCGAAGCGACCGTACATCTGGCAGGCTCCGACAATGAATCAGCTGGAAAATCACTAGATTTCGCCCCAAAAGCGGACAAAAAGAGATGGACAATCTATATTCCTGAGTATCTCAACGCTGGTCTTTCGGGCACGGCACGCAGTGACTGCTCGTTCATTGAGTTGAAGATAAAAGACAGCTCTGTTGCCTACAGGATCGACTTTAGGGATTATTACGGGCAGACCGATAACGGGGCTTTCTTCAACATAGTCCGCAACTTTGAGTACTACTTCGAGGTCAAACTGACACCAATTCTGTTCAGTGTCACAGTCAAAAAATGGGAATTCGGAGGCAAAGTCCACATTGAGATGTAAGCATGAGCATTATGACACGGCTATCCAATAATATTCGTAAAACACTTCGCCCAGGAGGCATTCTCCTTTTGGCAGGACTCTCATGCGCCTGCGGCCAGGACATTGTCAACAATGAAACGATGGCGGATGCGTTATGCTTCTCCGTCACGACCGGTAATCCCGTTGAACTCACCACGAAATCACCCTCAGACCCCGAAGACACCACCGATCTTCTTCAGCCTCTGGTGCTCCGCGCGGATGGATTGGACATGCCGATGTACCTCCACACTTATGTGAGAGACCGCGAGGATTCAGAAGAAACCATAGCCACGAAGTCAACTCCTGTCAATGATGCAGCTAAATTCAAGGAAGTTAACGGTACTGACGGATTCGGAGTGACCGCCTTCTTCCCGAATGGTGAAGGAACGCATATTCCTAAATATTCAGCCGTCAAGCCCCGCTCAGAAGGCTCCGTTTGGAGCACAACTCCTTTGTACTATTGGCCACCGAAAGGTAAAGAACTCAGATTCTTCGCTTTCGCACCAGCAACGGTCACTGAGCCAGTCGAAGCGACTGAGCCTGCCGAAGTGACCGTCCCAAGTTCCGTGACAAATCTAGAAGTAACCAACACCCAGGCAACATTCAACTTCAAGACCCCGTCAGGAGCCAATGGCAAAGACGCTGAGTCCCAGCCAGACCTAATGTTCGCCACCAACATCTGTGACAGAGCCGGAAGCGAAAACGGTACGGTGCCGATGAATTTCAGCCACGCCCTTTCCGCCATCAAGTTCGCTGTCCGTGACGTTGTCGACGGCACTATCGAGAGCATCTCCATCATAGGAGTCGCAGGCAGCGGGAAATGCGTCTATGATTTCAGCACAGGTGGATTCTCATGGTCGGATTACGGTGACGCTGTGAGTTCATATTCACAGACATTTGGTTACAAAGTGGATGGTGTCACCTCCACCCCGACTGATGACAAGTCAGATGTCGTGCTGAATGACAAGATGCCGGAAAAGACCTTCATGCTGATCCCGCAGGACATTCCGGCAGACGCCAAGATTGAGGTAGTCTTCAAGAGAGACGATGGCCAGCCTTTCACCATGTCGGGAAAGATCAATGACAACAAGGTCACGAAATGGGAGCCCGGCAAAGAATATGTCTACACGATTTCAACCAGTTCTTCCAACTGGATCTACCATTTTGAGGTCATCGGCAGTGTGCAGGCTAAAAATGACAATGAACCATCCAAGGGTGGATTCACTGACAAATCCGATAGTATTGTGGTCAACCAGACTGTGACACACGGGGCGTACTACAAGGTCAAGAGCTGGAGGGAGCGTGCGAACAACCCGGCAATAAAGGAAATCGTGTCTTGGACCGCGGAGGCCTCGGATGGCACTACAATCATTCCGAGAGAAATCTCATCAGAATCAGACGATATCAAGAACTATTTCAATAAGATAAACGGCAAAAAAATAAAGGCAAGGGCTTGGATGCCCGAATATGGCACGAACAACATTTGGAAAGGAAACGGATCTATTGAAGCAAAGAAATACTACGTGTCCTTCGCTCCTCAAATGACTGGGACAAGTTGGCCTGGAGACTGGCAGATGCGTTCTAAGGATAAAGTCGGAAAAGAATCTGATCCTAGAGATCTTTCAATGGTTACAGGAACCAGAAACACAGCCAACTGCTATGTGGTGAACGCCCCGGGGTATTATAAGCTGCCGCTTGTCTATGGCAACGCGATAACCAACGGGAATACCAATTCCGGCTGCTATATATTCCAAAATAACGATGTTAACGGCAACTGTCAAGCAAAAGCCTTGAAAAAATTCACTAATTATAATGGCCAGGAAATACAAGAGGCCAAGATTTCCGGAGCCAAGAGCGCCATTCTTGTGTGGCAGGACGCCTACAACCTCGTCTCCGATGTCAAACTGGAAGATAACGGATCTGACGGCTACGACTATCTTTCTTTCAAGGTGAACCGCGACGAGATCCAGCAAGGGAATGTCGTGCTTGCCATCAAAGACAATGGCGGCACAATCATGTGGAGCTGGCACATCTGGATTGACGAGCACTGGTTCTTCAATAACACAGACGGAAAAATCGGAAATAATGATGTTACTTTCGACGCATGGGACAACGGCTACGGACCGTACACCTCAGCTCCTTACAACCTCGGATGGTGCGACCCGAAGAACGTCTGGTATCTCAAGCGAACAGGAACGATGACATTCACCCAGGCTCAAAGCGGCAAAAAGGTGACACTAAACGTGGAGCAGCGAGAAAAGAAGATCGAGTACTGGATCGGCAACAACGTCTATTACCAATT
>DBKH01000050.1 GCA_002297815.1 Bacteroidales bacterium UBA755
ACTTTAATCCCTCCCTCTCCGCTGAGAAATCATCGCAAGTTTCCGATAAAGAATAACTTGCGATGATTTCTTTGTACTATTCTTTCTAATTTCGGACCATGCCCCTTATTCTTTTATACATTACTATGTAGGTAAGTTATTGAACTTTCTTGAGAATAACGATATACTCATTTGTCATTGTGCTGACTTTGTCGCCCGGTTTATTAGTCGGAGAGGTCTTTGACGGCATCCTTTTATTCGGAATGCAACGAACTATTGTGGTGATATGCTTGAATCCACACTTTTCAAACATCTCAGCAGTGTAAAAGTCCAATGGAATCTGTATTCCTTTAACTGTTCGGTTCCCAACTACATAACAAACAACACCTCCATTCCTCACACTTTTAGCGACATTGCGCATTGAATCCCAGTAATCATTGAGAAATGAGACTACTTCATAGTATCTTTTTTCGTCCAATGACTTTATTTCATCAATGACATCACGAATGGACTCGGTTTCAAATTTTTCCTCTTTTGCTTTCCCTCCACCCATTAGAAGAGAATCGAGATTTCCAGCATTGGCAAAACCGAACCATTCATTTGCCCACCTTGAGAATTGACCATAAGCGACAGTTGTCCGACTATCTCCATAAGGAGGGGATGTAACTACCATATCAACATCGCCATCCTTTATTACATTCTTTGGAATTCCAAACGTTGTATTAAAATCGTATATATCAGAGCTTACGGCCACCTTGAGCTTGTTAAAATTCTTCAATCCCTTGATATTTCTGTCGGCTTTTTGACTGAAAATTTTGAATACATCTGGCTTGAATTTTTTGATACTCTCTTCTTTCATCCTGAATCTCTTGAACTCACCATTGCGTGTGAATGAGGTCTCTCGGACTGTTTCCGCAAGAACAAGCTCAAAGAAATCTTTATTGGAAGTCAGGTTATTAATCTCTTGATATAAGAATGATAATCTGTATAAGACATCTTCCGTGTACCAAAACGAATAATTAGAGATTCTTTCAAAATTCGTATTTGTAACTAGATCTGCTGAATAAAAAGAGCACTTGAACTCAATATCCTGAAGTTGAGATAGAACCTCTTTTATGTCATAGTGAGTTGTTTTAACTCTCGACATCATTCGTGCAAGGGGATTCAAATCAGTACCAATCGAATTTATCCCAGCTACTGCTGATTCAACCAATGTTGTCCCACTGCCCATATATGGATCAAAAATAAGAGATAGTCTCCCTTCGGGTCTGTACTCGTTTATCAAGCTGCGGCAGACCTGCGGAATCATCATTGCAGGATATGGATGGTAGCCGTGGGTGTATTCTTTTGTGTCGGCATCCCAAAAGCTCCATCTATCATCAAATACTCTCTTATATGACTTCATGTTAATATACGGTAAAAAGTGGTCAAATAAAATACTCTCATAATGAGAGTGGGTAAAATTAGCGCTATTTTTACATTTACACAACAAATTTACGTTTTTTCTTATGAAATCTGAATATCAGAACTCCATTATAAATAAGGTAAGGCAGTTGAGGCTATCTCAAAATGTCAGCCAATTCAAAATATCAACATTGATTGGTGTGAGTACAGGACACATCGGTAATATCGAAACGCCTTCAAAGCCACATAAGTACACTTTATCGCAACTGTCTATGATATGTGAGGAGCTTGGTGTAAAGATTCAAGATTTATTCCTCGATGATATCTCAGGACTGTCACAGGATGAAACTATTCAGAGGTTAATTAATTGCATAATAGAATATGAGAAGTAGTAAAGAGCGTCTGATTGAGAAATTTGAAGAAATACACAAACAAGGATGGGTGAAAAGCCATCGCAGTAATAATACCGGCATTGGTAAAACATTCGAGGACTTGGCAGGAGTTGAGGAGAATAATAGCGAGGGCCCAGATTTCGAGGAGTTCGAAATAAAAGCGCATCGTGAAGAGGCGAATTCCCCGATTACTCTTTTTACTCTTGCTCCAACTTTCCCAAGGCAAGCAAACGGGTATCTTAAAGATAGGTTTGGAGAATTCTATCCGGGTAGTGCAACTCTAAAAAAGTTGCATACATCAATGTTTGGTGACAGAAAAAACTCCTACATAGGAAAGTATGCTTTTCAGTTGGTTAATGACCGTGAGAATCGTCTCGTTAAGATTGCAGTGTTTGATTTGAAAACTGGGAATCTTTTAGATGATACAGTTGGCTATACGTATGAAAAATTGAAAGAAAAACTCTTCAAGAAGCTTAATAATCTATTCTGCGTAAGTGCAGATAGAAGATTTATCAATGGTGTGGAAGAATTTCATTTCACTAATGCTATCATATACACCAAACCATCGTATGAACGGTTCTTGGACATTCTTGATGAAGGAAAAGTTCAGTATGATATAAGAATAGGTAGCTATCAGTCTGGTGATAAGTATGGAATGCCTCACGATCACGGTAGCGGTTTCCGTGTTAGAGAGGATTATATATTGTCCTTGTATGAATCGATGGAATTCGTCAACTTGGAGTGATCGTAAAATTGAAAAAGACTGGAATTGCTTCCGGTCTTTTTCCTTAAGCGATTATGCACTTCTAACTTGAAACTTCACGTCTGAAGCGGAGCGAACCTTTCCGGTGCGCTCGGTGTAGACTCAGAAAGAGAGAGTGAGGTTGGCGGAGATGACGGCCATTGTACTGGGATTAATGAAATCTGCGTCTTCCGGGAATCTGGACTGAGAGTGAATCTGATTATTATTTTTTAGTGACAATGTGAGGATTCCGAACTGTTTGTGTCCTCGATTATACCAAAATCATTTTGTCTTGAATGAAAGAATATGAATGGAGACTCCTATTGCGATGAGGATGAACATGGCTCTTAGGGTCCAGTGGTTGGCAATGAAGACGGCACAGCAGATAAGGCTGATCCATAATGTTGAGATTGAGATGATTTTTGCTTTCAGAGGAATAGCTTTATAGAGCATGAAGTCTTTGATGTACGGCCCTAATTTAGGGTGCCCCATCAGCCAATGGTACAACCTGTCAGAACTTTTCAGGAACAGCCATGATGCCAGCAGCAGAAATGGTGTGGTGGGAAGAACGGGTACAAAAATCCCGATAATTCCGAGACCTAATGAAATTAATCCGAATAGAGCGACTAACTTTTTCATCCTGCAAAGATATGAAAAGCCATTGGAAAACTGCAGTTGTCCATGTGGTTTTTGTAAAGTAGTTGAAATAGAATTGTTTATTGGAAGGCGTTGTCCGTGGCGAATATCTCTGGTTGCGGATGGAATTCTCTAATATTGCAAGTACATAATAATATCTAGGAATATGAAAGATTTAATCGCTTGCTGTGGGCTGGACTGCGAGAATTGTGATGCTCGCAAGGCCACTTTGAACAATGATGACGCGCTTAGGAAAAAGACAGCTAAACTGTGGGCTGAGGCGAATAACGCCCCGATCAAGCCTGAGCACATCAATTGCATGGGATGCCGAACTGAGGGAGTGAAGTTTCTTTATTGCAGTGAACTCTGTCCGATCCGCAAATGTGTGCAGGAGAAAGGTTACGGAACCTGTGCCGACTGTGCGGAGATCGACATTTGCGAGGTGGTAGGGGAGGTCTTCAAGAATGCTCCTGGTGCGCGTGATAATCTGAGGAATTTTTGAATATGACTAAAAAGCATTACATTTGTGAATATGAGTGCGGTGGTATTCCCCTGCTCTATAAATTGAACGGTAGTGTATTTAACGAATTAGAGACGCAGACATCTACTAATGATCATGAGATACGGATTCCAATTAGTCACGACTTTGCTTCTGCTCCTCAGTCCGCTTGTGGCCGAGGGGCAGAAACTAGACAGGGGTATAGACCTGTCCTCCCAGCCATGCTTCATTAGGAAGGGCACTTGGATGATTGGTGGGGGAGCCAGCTACATGCTGCACAACAACGACAATTCACGTCTGTTGGTGGTCAATGGGATCAATTCGACAGGCTACACGCTTTCTGTCAGCCCAGCATTCTGCTACATGGTCAAGGACAACATGGGAGTCGGCATCAGAGCCGGCTACAAAAGGAATATGTTCAAGCTGGATTCCGCTCAGATGAATTTCGAGGACATCGATCTGTCGCTGTCCGACTACCACAAGATTAGCCATGCCTTTGAGATTCAGGGAATAGGACGCTACTATATTCCTGTAGGACAGCTCAAGAGACTTGGATTGTTCAATGAGTTGCAGTTGGCATATTCTTACGGTCAAGGAAAGGTTCTGGACGGTCATGGCAACAAGGTGAACGCTACCTATGAGACGTCTAATTCGCTTGGAATAAATGTTTGCCCTGGCTTTATGGCATTTGTTACGAACAGACTAGCGATAGATGTTAGTGTGAATATGCTAGGACTGCATTTCGACTGGACGGACCAGAACCATAACCGTGTGGCCGATGGGGAGCGCAGTGTGACACTCATTAATTTCAAGGTCAACCTGCTCGCGGTGGGTTTCAGCCTTTATTATTATCTGTAGCCTATGAGACGGATTGCTTTGACATTCATGATGGCTCTTTTCAGCCTGTGGCTTGGGGCCGAGGATAAAGGTGAAGGCTCATCTGACATCCAAAGGGGACCGGACCGTGTTTTTATGCCTAAAAAGGATTTTTCCGCAGGAGTGCAGTTCTCCTATGTGGATCTGTTCAGCAAGGACAGTGAGTACCTTATGCTGCTTCAGCATCTTGATGCGAACGGCTCTTTGATGACTTTCGCCCCTTATTTGGATTACACCTACAAGGATAATCGCTCAGTTGGATTGAGGGCAAAATATTCCTCTGCCCAAGGAGGAATTTCCAATGCAGACTTTTCCATGCTGAGTGATGATCTCTCTTTCTCTTTGAGTGACATTGAGGCTGACTCGCGTTCGATTCAGGCTGAAATATTCCATCGGGCCTATGCACCACTGGACAAGAACAGCCGTTTTGGCGTGTTCACTGACATCTCATTGGGATATTCATACACAAGGACTTCGTTCTCCTACAATGAGGAAAGTCTGGATTCCTATTCGGCAGCTAATAGGGTCAAGATCGCTGTTCATCCGGGACTTATGGTCTTTGTGACGAACAGCATCAGTACTCATGTCTCGATTGGCATCGGGGGAGCGACCTACAACCACATTGACTATTACAAGAATGGAGAGATTGTGGGTACAAGGGATTTCTCGAAGGTCCGTTTCATGCTGGACATCCTTGACATCTCATTTGGACTTAGTTTTCACATTTAGGTTATGAAAAACAGATTCTACGCCATATTCATGGTGCTTCTTGCCACCGTGTCCTGCATTAAGAACGATATCCCTTACCCTGATGTGGCCGCTGAGATTGTAGGCCTTCAGGTTGAGGGGGCCAAGTCCGTCAGCATCGACAATGATGCCTGCGTGGTTCTGATCACGCTGGAGGAGGCAACGGACATCCGAGGAGTGAACATCACAGAGGTTTCTTTCAATGAGAAGGCTGTCACGGCTTCGGCTGAATTGACTGGCGTTCGGGATTTGTCCTCGCCTTTCAAAGTCACTCTGAGCCTTTATGAACGTAACTTTGACTGGACGATCAGGGCTGAACAACCGATAGATCGTTATTTCACAGTTTCTGGTCAGTCAGGAGATTCCATGATAGACGTAAATAACAGACGGGTGACATTCAAGATTCCGTCCTCGATGGATTTGAAGAATTTGAACGTGGTTTCCATGAAACTTGGTCCGGAGGGCGTGGCGAAATATTCCCCGGATGCTGCTTCAATCCACGATTTTACGAATCCAGTGGTGGTGAAGGTGTCCTATCACAACGTTGTCGAGGAGTGGACAATCTCTGCTGAAACGGTTGAGACCTCAATTTCGATGATAGGCGTTGATGCTTGGACTAGGGTCGCTTGGCTCAATGCTTCCGGAATTGAAGGGCGTGACAATGGATTCCGTGTTAGGAAGAGCGGTGAGCCAGACTGGAGGAACGTGATGAATGTTACTTCCAATGGCGGCACGTTCAGTGCGATGGTAGAGGAACTTGAACCTTTGACTGAATATGAGTGTGTGGCCTTCAGTGGCGATGAGGTTTCTGAGGTGGAGAAGTTCACAACGGAGGCGGAGTTGCAGCTACCGAACGCTGGGTTCGAGACATTCAGCAACGCTGAGTCCAAAAAATATTACTCGTTCTTCGATCCTGCTTCTTCGGATCCTACTCTCCAGACCAAGTGGTGGGGATGCGGCAACAAAGGCTCGACCACAGTCGGAGCTAGCTATGCCATCACAAAACCTGATGACACGGAGAAAGTTGAGGGAAAATATTCATTGAAGATGGAGTCGCAGTACGTGATCATCAAGTTTGCTGCTGGCAATGTTTTTTCTGGTGAATATGTAAAGACCATCGGCATGTCAGGAGGGGTAATCAATATGGGACGTCCGTTCTCCCTGCGTCCTCGTAAGCTGACTGTCTGGCTCAAGTACAAGAGCGGGAAGATCCAGCAGAAGACATTGGGAGGCTACCCTGACGATGATGTGGTCAAGGTCGGAGACAACGACAGAGGAACCGTCTGGGTGGCTCTCGGTGATTGGAGTCCAAAGGAATATGGTGGCTCGGCTGACAGCCCGGTGGAGGTTAATACCACTAAGAAAGAGACATTCTTCGACTCCAAAGGCCCGAATGTCATAGCCTACGGCAATTTTGTCACAGATCATGACATGGAGTGGACTAAGGTTGAGATTCCTCTTGAATATGTCTCCACATCCCGTCGCCCTACTCACATCATTGTCTCTTGCGCTGCCAGCATGCTTGGCGACTACTTCACCGGCAGCCCGGACTCAATCCTCTGGGTCGATGACATTAAACTGGAATATTAAAAAAAGAGGGTGATCAACTCACCCTCTTTTTGATTCGATTTACTTCTTTGTCAGAGTCGTACTTGTGCCTGAAACGTAGTCGTAATAGGCTCCGGAATATTCAGCCATTGCCGACCAATCTGAGAATGAGATTATTCCGTCTTTGTCGATGGTCGCCACAACAGGCGCTGACACATTTCCGGCTGCGGAGAAGTAGTAGTAGGTCAGCCAGACACTGATGTCGAAAGTCAAAGTTCGGGCATTCTCGTCCAAGGTTGCGGTCAGCTCTGTGCCATCGGTGAAGAATCCGGTCATTTTGATGGTCTTGTCACCTGTTTTTTCGATGGTGACATCGTTTGTGGCGGTAAATTCGACACCGTAGCCATAGACATCAGTGTAGTCGGTACCTTTCCCGTTCTGACTGTATGTTCCGACAATCTCATCGATAAGACTAGCACCACTGCCGCTCCATGAGAACTCAGCGTAGCCGCTTGTCTTGTAGCTGTAGAACCAAACACTGCCTCCCTCGGCCTTTGAACCAGCGAAGCTAGAGTAGAAATCACTTCCGTTTGTCGCTGTGTAAAGCTCTACCCAACCATTGTCTTCCTCGATTCCAGCGTTTACCCAGATGTTCGGAAGGTACGGTTCGTAGCTGTTGAGTATGTTGATGCTAGTGTCATCATTGACTGAGAATTCAAGGTCAAAGCCTTCTACATTGTACCAGTTCTTGAGAGTGTAAGTGCCGTTGTTCCATGCAATCATCGTCACGTCCCACTTGTTTCCGGCTCCGTCATCGAATGTTCCGTTGACTCTCCATGCTTCTTGTTTCTCAATCTCAAAAGTGACTGTGGCTACTTCTGAGTCACTGAATGCTTCATCATCACTGACAGCTTTGAGTGAGACAGTGTAAGTGCCAGTCGAAAGATTTCCAATCGTGATTTCAGTTCCTGTGATGTCCCATGATCTTTCTGTTCCTCCGTCAATTGAGATCGTCAAGACATAATGCGTGGCATTAGGCACTTCCTCCCAAGTCGCCAACGCACCACCGTTAACTTCAACAGACAGTTTTGGGGTAGCCAACTGTACGATGGCCGGAGTCGTGCCGGTCAGAGTGGCGATGCTGGATTTTTCGAACGATGAACCGAAACTTGAGTAGGCCCAGACGTTGAGAGTGTAAGTGGTGTTGTCCTTAAGGCCTGTGAAAGTCGCGGTTGTGCCTGTTGTCACATCACCATAAACAACGTTGTTCTCAGGATCCATCAGCTCGTAACCGTACTGAGTGGCGTCCTTGATGTTTTCCCAGTGGAAAGTCAGAGAACTGACAGTCGCCTTATAGACTTCCCCTGTCGGGGTCTGGAGAGGAGTAGTGACCGGATCCTCGTCTTTGCAGGAGGTGAATATTCCGATGCACAGAAGCACGAGCGGTAAATAATACCTCATATTGATGTTGGATAATAGATGTTTCATGATTTTGTCTGTTATTCTGCTGCCGGTATGTCATTGCTGTTCCAGTACATATAGATGTACACGTAGCCGGTACTGTCTCCGTTGGTCAGATAGCCATAGGAACAAAGGAATCCCGTGGATGTCTCTGTGCTGCCGTTCATGTCGATGTAGGCGTAGTACGTAGAGGACTCATCCTTGTAGAAGTTGATAGCGCTGAATCCGTCTGTAGCTCCTTCCGGTGTCCATGAGGCATAGTCTTGATTGGCTACATTATTCATCAGCCACCACCATGTACCACCGTCTGGGTCGTCCATGTAGTGATCAAGCGGGATGAATGTGCCTTTCCATGTGGATCTGTCCTCTGGAGAGAAGAGCACGAACTTCTCGGCTGTGTCATCGTAGCTCTTTATCGAGAAACCGAGGTTGACTCCAGAGCCGAGGAAGTTCTCAATGTAGAACTTGTTGTAACCTTCGAGATTGTAGATGTCAGAGTAGGTGTCTGGGAACCTCTGACCGTCATACATGAAGCGGGCGTTCTTCACAACCTTCACCCATCGGGCGATCACAACGTTTCCGGTGAACACATCCGAGCCATCCAGAATGGCATAATGATCGACATAGTCGTCTCCGAGCCTGACGGTGAAAGTGTAGTCCACCTTTTGCTCAAGACCGTTCATCTTGATGTCGAGATTGGCTTTAGACTCCCCAGCATTGAACTCCACTGTCGATGGAACTTCAAACACATCGTCTTTTGACACGACAATCACAGGCACTGAGGCTGCGTTGTCAGAGACTGTGCGGGACACGGTCAGTGAGAGGACGTTAGACGCTGAATAATCCTCTGGAGTCAGTGTGTAGTCCGATTGGTTTGAGGATGGGAAATATGCAGAGATGCAGTCTGGTGAGGTCTCTGGACCTTTTTCGTAACTGTCATTCTTGTCGCAGGATGCGGACAAGAGAATCGCAATTCCAGCCGCTGCTGCGTAAAGATATTCGTTGAATTTTTTCATGTTGATTTCTCCTCTTCGTTATTGTTGCACTGTGATGACTCCTGACGGATCCGGTGAGCTGACGACAGCTTGATTGCGGTCTTTTTCGCTTTCTGGAATCATGTAGTTCATCCAAGGGGCGACATAGCCTTTGTAAGAGTTCAGTCTGTACTCGGTTTCGTAGTTGGTGCCTTCGTAATTCCTTGTGACAGCCAAGGCTAAGCGCTTGTAGTCGAAGTAGTTGATGCCTTCTCCCCAAAACTCTATCCGGCGTTGGGTCATAAGCTCGCTGATGAATGAGTCGAGGTCAGCAGCTGAGCAAGTGTAGGAACCATCGGTGTAGCGGTAGGCATTCATGAACTCTTGAAGTTTTGCTGAAGCTGAGGCAACTCCTTCAGTGTGAGCTACAGCCTCGAAATAGTCGAAGTACATCTCCTCGATTCGCATCAGAGGCAGGCTGGCGATAAGACCTGTTTCCAAAACCGTTAGGGAACCACTGCCAGGGCGGAATTTCAGATTGGCGTAAGCCGGAATCTCACTCCATTTCGTCTCTGAGACAGATGTACGGTATTTGTCAGGAGCCGGGTTCTTGCCGGCATCATCCGGAGATACCCAACTGTTTTTGCGCCAGTCACTGTCGGAAATCTTACTGTAAAGAGCTTCTCCGATGCAGCGGTAGGCGTTGTAGCTGATGTTTGTCATGCCCCAATCAGCTTCGGATGCCATGTAGCCAAGGAATGTGCTCCAGTAGATATCATCAATCTGCTCCTTGCTTGTGACTGAGGTCCCCAGAATCCATGATGGTTGCGGACTGTTGAATCCGGTCTGAGGATCGCTCCATTGATCTTGGGTAAGAGGTGAGTAAGAAGCGTTTGCGATGACTTTGCTGGCATATTCAGCAGCCTTTGCATAACAATCGTTGGCGGAGGTGATCCCTATTTTGCCGTAGCCATCGGAATCATTGTCAGCTTCGATCTGTTTTGCCAAGGCTTGAGGATCCTTCTCGAATCGGGTTGCCATCTCCAGCCACAGACGAGTCTTCAAACCATAGATAACACTCTGATCCATGAATGCCTTGCTTGTCCTTGAATATCCGTTCAAGCATTCTTCCGCACGATTCAGATCGTTCATGATGAAACGGTACATGGTGTAGAACGGTGCGCAAGGATTGTTTGTCAGCTCATCTTTGGTTGTGATCTCATCCACGATAGGAACAGTCACACCGTAACATCCCTTTTCATTGGCATCATTGTCAAGGGAGGCTACTCCAGTCGCACGGTATTCGAACAAGCGGCTCAGGTCAAGGTAGAGCATGGCTCTGTAGCCAAGTCCAACACCGAGATAATGCCTTACTCCCTCATTCTCTTTAGGATTCATCGATGAACTCAGCGAAATGACATTGTTCGCGTTCTTGATGAAGGAATAGTAATAGTAGTAAGGATAGTAGTAGGTGTAACGCAAAGATGTCGCGTTTTCCGTGTAAATCCAATAGTTGTAACCGTTGTCGGCCATCGGGAAATCCTCTCCCATGATTTCGCGCATGTACATTTGGCAAGGATATCCCCAGTCCGTCAGGTAATCACTTCCTCCGTAGGTGTTCCATGTCACAAGAAAAGCCGGCAGGCTGTTGGTCAAGTGCGCTAAAGACGATGCCCCTTGAATCTGATCCGGTGTAGCGGTGTCACTTGGGAAAGTCTCCTCGATACATCCGGTCGCACAGAATGTGGAGCAAAGGATGGCAGTCAAGATGTAAATGTATTTTTTCATATTCATTGTCACTTAAATTATCTAGAACTGAACAGTAAGGCCTCCAGTGAATGTGCGCATCGGTGAGTATGATGAAGTGGAGGAACTTCCCCAGAAACTTCCGCGCGGGTCGAATCCTTTTCGCTTACTCCAGTAATAAAGGTTATCTCCTGACACATAGATTCTTAGACTGCTGAGCCCCATCTTGGATACCCAGTTTTTAGGCAATGTGTAGCCTAGATTGATGGTTTGAAGGGTAAGAGTGCTGGCATCGGTAAGGAACCTGTCAGACAGGTAGGAAACACTGGTGTCAACAGACTTGACCGCATACTGGAAACGAGGAATGGAAGAATCAGTGTTGGTTTCTGACCAAGCGTTAAGCAGATCTTTGTGGAACGCGAATCCTGTGTTACCGTTCGATGGGTTGTTCATCAGGGACATGTAACCGTTGTCGATGGCTTTCCCACCTATGCTGTAGTTGAAGCTGACGGAGAGATCGAATCCCTTAAAGTTGAGAGTCGTGCTGAATCCTCCGTAAAGATCCGGATCTGCGTTTCCGCAATTGTAGTAAGTGGCGTCTGAGTTGCTTGTGGTTGTGGTGGTCTCACCTGTGCTCTCATTGAACTGGTACCACAGTGACTCTCCTGTCTCGGAAACCCCAGCGAATCTCTTCATGCGGAATGTGTGGATGGAAAGGCCTTCACCGTAGAAATAGTTGCCATTGACATAGCCCGGATGACCGTCAAGGATGTTCTTCTTGTTGTCTTCCTGGAGCATCAGAACCTTGTTCTTGAAATGGGTGGCGTTCAGATTAATCATCCAGTTGAAATCCTTGGTTCTGATGACATTGAAATGGAGGTCCAACTCAACACCTTTGTTCATCATGTCTCCGACATTGTCGTAGGAACCACCGTAACCACCTGACATCGGTACATAGACAAAGCAGAGCATGTCAGTGGTCTTGCGATGGAAATATTCAACGCTACCCGTAAGACGGCTTTTGAATATTTCGAATTCCAAACCAGTGTTGAAGTTGCTGTTGGTTTCCCATGTGATGTTCGGATTGCCGACTCCGCTTTGGACAAGAGCAATCTGGCCGTTGACGTTGTCAATTGAGAATGTGTCTGTGTACCTGTAGTCTCCGATGTCATCGTTGCCCTGTTGACCCCATGAGGCCTTGAGCTTGAGCATGTCAATCCAGCCTACATCGAACCAGTTCTCTTTGTTGATGGTCCATGCTCCACCTACCGAGTAGAAATTGCCCCAGCGATGATCCGGATGGAATCTGGATGACGCATCGCGTCGGTATGAGGCCGAGAGGAAGTACTTTTCATCGAAATTGTACATCGCACGGCTGAACCAACCTTCTGTGTTATAACGACTTGTCGAACTTCCATTCTTAATGACTTTGACTGCTCCGTTGAGTTCGTCTGTTCCGAAGTAAGAGAACATGTTCTCTCTGTCACCCCAAACGTAGTTGTAGTTGTACTTGTAGTTCTCATGTCCGGCCATCACGGAAATGTTGTGCCGGCCTAACTGTTTGGTGTAGTTGATGATCTGCTGGAAGTTCAGAGTGAATGTCTGATACGCTGTCTTTGAGATGTAGCCTCCAGGGTAGGTTGAAGCCGTGTTCCCATAGAATGGTTGAACTTTTGAAGTGTTGTTCCACTCGTTGTCGGTCACTGTTCCGTTTAAGGTAATCTTGAGCCCGTCAATCGGAGTGAAGTCGGCATAACTGTTAAGAGTGGTAATGTTCGCGATAGTGGCGTTCTTGTTCAACTCATTGGCTTGGAGCGGGTTTCTGGCCGGAAGCAGATTCGCTGGGCGTTTTGCCCCACCGTTCTCTCCTGAACCATAGTCGTAAAGTTTTCCGTTCTCATCGGTCATGATGTCTCCGTTGTCATCTCGGATGTAAACCGGATAGATAGGAGCCAGTCCGGACACCATTGAGAAGAGGTTGTCTCCGTCATTGACATCATTCTGGTTAGTGTGGGTGTAGCTCAGGCTCGCTCCGACTTTGAGCCACTCTTTTGCCTGGTAGTCTGTCTTGAATCTGGCAGTGTAACGCTCGAAATCGGAGTTATAGGCTATGCCTTTATTGTTCAGGTAGCCGAGCGAACCGTAGAAGTTCATCTTGTTGCTTCCTCCGGTCAAACTGAGATTGTACTCCTGACGCAGGCTTTCCCTGAAGGCTTCGTCAATCCAATCATCAGGCATCAATGTGTAAAATTTGCCATTGTTATAGACTCGGTTTCCGAGTGTGGCGTGAGGGTTGATTCTGCCGTTCGTTCCGACAAGATATTCACCTTCAGGCACAGAATAGACAATGTAGCCCAATCCGCCCTGAGAGGCAGGTTTGCCAAGGGTGCTGTTGGCTGTGACATGCGCATCGTAAGCTGACAGACCGTTGTCGCGGACGTTGTAGTTGTATAGTGCCTTATAGTACATCTCATAGTACTGGCCAGGGTCGGTGATTATGTCATATTCCTGAGTTGCACGGCTGTTCACGCCCCATTTGGCGTCAAGTGTGACCACTGCGTCCTCGGACTTGCCTTTCTTCGTGGTGATCATGATCACTCCGTTGGCGCCTCTGGCTCCGTAGAGGGCGTTGGAAGCCGCGTCCTTGAGGACTGTGATGCTTTCCACATCGTTAGGGTTGAGATTGTTCCATCCTCCATCGTAAGGAGCCCCATCGACAATGATCAAAGGAGAGGTGCCAGCATTGATGGAACCGAATCCTCGAATAGCAATGGATGGTATGGCTGTAGGAGATCCGGAATTTCCTACCATCTGAAGTCCGGCCACCTCTCCCTGAAGTCCGCTGAACACATTGGTGAGCTGTTTCTTTTCAAGGACATCACTCTTAACTACTGAGGCTGAACCAGTGAACGAAGATTTTGTCTGCTGTCCGAAAGCCACCACAAGGACCTCGTCAAGAAGTTTCTGATCAGTGTGGAGCGTTATTCTCATAACAGGTTTCGGATCTACTTCAACTCCAAGATAGCCAAGACATGAGACGCTAAGTTTGTCAGTTGTCTTGACCCCGGACAGGGTGAAACTACCGTCAGGTTCCGCCATGCGTCCCTTGGTGGTCCCTTTGATGATCACCGAAGCACCGGCAACGGGTTCTCCGTTCTCGTCGATGACGGTTCCTTTGATGTCTATGGTCTGGGCTGTCACCAAAGAGAATGAGCCCAGAAGCATAAACAAGAACACAAAGATTTTTAATTTCATACGTTATTGTTTAATATGTGATTAATTATCAGATGTAAGCATTCCAACGGACGGTAGGACGAATCCGACCTTGTCCTTGTCAGACCACAGCCAAACCGTTCGGTTGTTGTTTTTAAGCAAGCTTAACTCGCTGAAACTAAAGCCTTGAAGGCCCATGTTCCCAGAGACCGTCCCACTCACCCCACCGGAAGCTGAAGGCATGGCACTGAGCTTTATCGTTAGGTTGTGCGTCCCTTCGTGGTCGATTATGCGTAATGTATGATCTTTCGGATTGCAGTAGTACTGGTGGATGTTCTTGATGAAGTGGAATGTCCTTTGGCCGTTCTGGTATATTCCTAAATCCTCAGAGTTTGAGAAATTTTCCTTTGCGGGGTCTTCTTCCTTGTTACCTTTGCATCCTGAAATGAAGAGGAGCAGCGGAAAAATTAGGAGTAGTCGGAGGACGCTTTTCATAATCACTGAATATTCAATTGTTTACTATAGAACGATGTCGATAAATCTTGCAAAATACTCTTTTGAGCCATTAGTTTTGGTCAGCACTGCCTGTACGTAGTGCTCCCCTTTGCCCAATTTGACGTAACCGTCTGTTTTGGCTCCGTCAACCGACCATTGTATGTCGCTCACGTCACCACAGTCAATCAATGCCATCAGAAAAGAGTCTTCTGAAGTTGGCTTAGCCTTGGATAGCATAATCCTTGGGAAACCGGAACCAGATTTCTCTGTTTTGAGTGTCAGGGTGAGAGTCGTGTTCTTGTTGCCCGTGATTGTGATAAGGTAGTTCTGGTCATCTTTGAGGGATGGGATGTGAACCTCACTGGATGTCAGATTGCTGATTGATTTACTCTCACTCTGACCCCCTTCTGCTTTCCATCCGACACTCCAAGAAGTGGAGAGGTCGTCTTTCCAACTAAGGATGATGTCATGTTGGAAGCAATTGGACTTGATGTCGGAAATGTTGCCATTGCGCTCTGTAACAGATAGTTTAACTGAGCCTTGAGACTCGTCAAGCCTGATTGACGGAATCTCTGCCATCGTTTTTTTACCGTCCGCTGACTGGAATTTGGAATCCTTGTCGCTGGAGATTGAGGTGACAGATTTCTCGCCAGGGAAGAAGCAGAGGGATAACCGTCTTGGGAACATGTAGTTTCTGTAATTCGGGTCGGAGTAAAAGACCTGGTAGTGCTCTTTCCCAGCGATGTTGTTCACGGTGTTCCCTATCCAGTTGTTCAAATCATTTTTGACATGATAGACGAGAAGTCCCCAATCAGGGCCTTCATTGTAGAAATCAAGATATTCCTTTTTATCCCACACATTTTTTCCGGCTCCCCTGCATTCAAGCAAGAAGTAATCACCGGGGGTCTCGGTCATGATTTGGTAGCCTTTGCCTTCCGTGATGGCTGGTAGGGAATATTCCCCCGATTCTTCAAGTACTTCAGGTTTCGCCCAACCAAGCATCCATCTTTCGAGGATACTAAGTGCCGGAGGGGTTCGGCTGAGATTGTTGTAGGAGCCTATGGCCATCAGAGAGAAGAACTTGGGTGTGTCTCCATCGCTGCCGTCTTGAGTGTTTGTGTCGTAGAGATCGGGTAGTCCGATTATGTGGCCAAACTCATGACAGAACGAGCCAATGGCAGCGAGGATGTTGTTGCCGTAGGCACCGGACTCAATTTCTGAACTGCATGCGTAACCTGGAACTGTCACCTCATCCAGCTTTAGACCGTTCATGGTGCTGCGGTGTGGCCAAATTCCGTTTGGATCTCCTTGACTTTCAGCACCACCGGAATAATAGACAAATATGTCCCTAGCGGTCCCATTCTCTGCGAATTGGCTGAAATCTACATCGGAATCGGCCAAGTGGGCGACTTCCGAGACCATCTCCTGAGGTCTGTCCTTGTACCAAGCTCTGTTCTTTGAGAGTTTGTACGGCCCGACTACTGTGAATGAAGGATTGAATTGTCCGTTGGAGTTCTCGAAATAGTACTGCCAGACACTTCCGGTCGCTCCGTTTTTGGTGTAGTTCCTCGAATTTAGAAGATCGTTGAAAACTTCAGCCGACCCTTCTGTAAACGGACAATCAGGGTACTCGGCAAGGAGTACTAGAATATTCTTTTCACCTAACGGCTTCCATGAAGTGCCTCCAAGGCTTGGCGGAACACCGTTGGGCTCCGTGTCGGAACGAGTTGCCAGTGATGGGATTGATTTTGGCACGTTTTCATTTTTAGGTTTGAGCCCCTTTCGGAGTGAGGTCCCCAAAATTCTACGTTCCGTTCCCGTTAATTCTCGCACCAGTTTGGCCTTGACACTTGTCGGAACAAACCGTCCATTCTCATCCAGTTTCGCGAAAACCCAGTCTCCGCTGGAATCCGCTGTCAGTGAATAGCCTTCCTCTGTGGTGACATAGTGATGGAACTCGTCCCCATGCACTCGAACCAAGACGACAGAACCATCGCTTTGTTTTACGGAGATGACACCTGGACGTGCTGGGCCTGCACTCATGTGGCTAGACACAGCAAATAGGCATGCTGATAGCAGACTTACCGCCTGAAGGAGAACCTTTCTTTTGGACATAATTTCGTTAATTGAAATTCTCCGCAATTTCAATATATTCTTGATAAAAAGCAAGAGAATCTTTGGATATATATTCATAAATTGAATATTTCTCTTTGTTCATAATGCCTTTGCTTTGTTTGAAGAATGATTGTGATTTTAGGAACCAATGGAGATGGCATGATGAAGCCAGGAATGTAGTTGTCCATGTTGTCCTTGTTTTATTGATTGTAAATCAAGTGATTATTGTTTATTTCTGTCCATATCCTAACGCTAAAACAAATGGAATGTCATAGTAACTTTGCACCGTGAAAAAGTGAAACGAAAATGACAAAATTTAAATTACTCGCTATTGCCATTGTGGCAACCCTTTGCGGAATTAACATGGATGCGGCTAGGCAGAACACTTCTGAGATCAGAGGTTCAGTATGTGACAAAAACACCGGTGAGCCGCTTGGCTGGGCGACTGTAGCCCTGATGAAGGCTGACAGCACTTTGGTCTCAGGTACTACTTGTGATGATAAAGGAATATATTCCCTTCAGGCCGCCCCTGGCGAGTACATCCTTAAGGCTTCCCTTATCGGCTATTCAGATTTCAGCAAGACCGTGACTATTGTTCCTGGTCATAATGAAATGGACCCTTTGAATATGTCTGAGGACACTCAGATGTTGTCAGGTGCAACGGTTACCGAGCGTGTCAAACTTGTCGAGATGAAGATCGACAAACTGGTGATGAATGTCTCCCAAAGCGCGTTCGCTCAGGGCAGCAACGCTCTTGAGCTCATCAAGAAGGCTCCGGGTGTTATGATTGACAAGGACGGCAAGGTGACGTTGAACGGCAAGGCTGTCCAGATTTGGATCGATGGCCGTCCGTCCTATCTTGACGGAAAGGGGCTTGAGGCTCTGCTCAGATCGACATCCGGCTCGTCCATCGAGAAGTTTGAGCTAATGGAGCACCCTTCAGCTAAATATGACGCAGAGGGTCAGGGTGGAATCATCAACATCAAGACAAAGCGCAATCTCATGTCGGGCCTTAACGGAGAGATCAGCACTGATGACGGAGGAATGTACTTCGGAAGCACGGATCGTTTCCTCATGCGCGAGAGCCTCAACGGCAACATAAACTACAGGACGGCGAAGACCAACACATTTGTGTCTGCTTATCAGGGAATTTATGACATGGACATAGATCTTGACATAGACAACAAGCTGACGCAGAACGGGATCCCGTTTGAAATCCGTGCCAAGTCGCTTCAACGAGACCGTTTCAGCAACTGGCAGGTGCGTTTCGGCAACGACTGGTTCATCGACAAGAAGAACACATTGGGATTTATCGTGAACTTGCCGGGCTCCCGTAATGTCCAGAAGTCCGACAGAGACAACAACGTCACCACCCAGACCCTTGGGGACAAGGAGATTGAACGTGCCGAGTCCGCGACTTGGAACGAGGACAAGAGCCGTCAGACCAACGGAAACCTCAACTTTACCCACATCTTTGACGAGGCGACGAACTCTGAACTTACATTGAATTTGGACTACTATCATAACGCCAACACGACTGCGAACGACCAGAAGACATTTACCCGTACACTGGCAGCACCAGAATGGATCCCTTCCACAAGGCTTGTGGATTCCGACAACAAGGTGAACATCTGGTCAGCGAAGGCTGACTATGAGGCTACCGTGTTCAATTTCGCCCGGTTGGAGGCCGGAGCGAAGTGGGCGTTGTCCAAAACGGCCAACACGACATCAAGAACGGAGACCGGTCCGTCCGCTGTCAACACCGGCACAAGGTTCAAATATCGCGAGAACATCGGGGCGGCCTACTTCTCTCTCGCTGCTCAGTTCGGTCCTAAATGGTCAGCCAAGGCTGGATTGAGGGGTGAATACACCAACTCTCTCGGAGATTGGAACACAGCCGGAGACCGAAGCAAGCGCAGTTACTTCGACTTATTCCCAACTGCTTTTGTCGGATTCAATCCGTCCGCTGCACTTCGCTTTTCAGTGTCCTACACCAGAAGGATCCAGCGTCCAAGCTACAACACTCTCAATCTAGTTGAGTACTTTGTCGATGCGCACACCTACACGGTCGGAGATCCGGACCTGCGTCCGTCATATTCAGACGAGGCTTCCTTCATGGCTGGTTTCGGCCAGCACTTCTCGGTGTCCACATCCTTCAGCCATTCAAGCGGATTGTTCTCCCAGCTTCCTGCTCTCAAAGAGAATGGAGACCAGTTGCTGACATGGGCTAATTTCGGCAGACAGAACATGTTCGCTCTTACGGCCAACATGACGGAACTGCCTCTCGCCAATTGGCTTGTCTGGACGCTAAGCTGTACGGGACTTTATTCGGATGCCCGCACCTCCGGCCTGTCAGAGAACGAGACATTCACGCTGTCCTGCTATTCATGTTTCACATTCAACCTTCCGAAGGACTGGAAGGTGCAGTTGGACGGCTACTACCGCTCACCGATGGCGTACGGCTACTTCAAACTGCATGACCTCTATTCTATGAATATAGGCGTGAAGAAGACAATGCTTGATGGCCGCCTTACCCTTTCCGTCAATCTGGATGATGTCCTGCGAAGCCTGAACACGAACCTGGATTGTCTTGGGTTCGGTTCGGACACCGTTCTGGGTAATATGAACAGTTCTTTCATCGGTCAGAAGTATTACTCCCAAATGCTTCACGTAGGTCTGAGCTGGAGGTTCGGAAAAGCGCAGCAGGCACGTTCACGCAAAGTAGGCAACATTGATGAAGCATCACGAATAGGAAGCGGCAGCGGACTGGGCGGAAAGTAGTAGACTTCACGGGATCCGCTATATTCTGAAATATTCCCGGATTTTTTCTAACTTTGCGTTCAGGCAAAAGCCGATTGGACCAACCGGCTAACTACCAGCTGCCTGTGATGATTATGTTGAGAAAGTATCCTGCGATTATATTCCTTGTCTGTGCTTTGATGGCATTTTCGTGTGGCCGTGGAGCAAGACTTCCTGAAGATTTAAGTCGGGCCGAGAGTCTTTTGGACTCCCGGCCTGACAGCGCTTTGACCATACTGGATTCGTTGTCATATTCAGAATCATCCAGCCGTTATCTTTATGCGTCATATTGCCTTTTAAGGACTTGCGCTGAGTACAATGCGTACAAACCTGGAATTGATGAGAATCTGATGAATGTCGGGGTTGATTATTTCCTGAAGTACGGTACCCATGACCGTAAGGCTTTGGCTTACTATCTTCGTGCTGTGGTCAGGCAGGACAACAAGTCTGGAAGTGAGGCGGAGTGGGCCAGTGATCTGCTCTTTGCTACCAAAGAGATTAAAGGTTCTGACAATCACATGCTTGCGGCTTTGATCTATTTGCGCTACGCTGTCGTGCTTAATGACCGGAAATGGTATGACGCATCCTTGCCTTATATGGAGAAAGGGTTGGAGGAGGCTGAGAAGGTCGGTTCGCTTCCGTTACAGGTGACAGCTCTGATCAATCTGTCCCATCGCTCGTTATTCCTTGGGGATGAGAACAAGGACTATTCGGAAGCGATTGAATATGCTGTCCGCGCGGTCGAGTTATCCAAAGGTCAGGATAATGATTATGCCAGAGCACTTTACAACCTTGCCGCGAGCTATAGCCGTGATGGTCAATTTGATAAGGCTTTGGAATGCGCCTCTACCGCTGTTCGCACTCAGGAAAAACTTTTTAGGGAAGGGAAACGTAAATCTAGAGTGCGATATGCCGTGCTTGCTGACGCTTTCCGTAAGATGAACATGCCGGATTCGGCTCTTTTCTATGCCGCCAAAGAGATGGAAGCTCCGGATTTGATAGCAAAGCTTTCCGGATCTCAGCTCAGCTACATAGTGTATCGTGACCTGCTTGATGACAAAGAGAATGCTGTCAAGTATCTGACAATTCATAATGAGATCAAAAGCCAATTGGAAGCGTCTCAGCAAAACGAACAGATCATCGAGAACCGTGTCGAGGCAGAGAAGGCTGACATTCGTTCCTCCAGAAGCCGGGTAATTGGTTCTGCCGTGGCTGCGGTTCTGTCTTTGATTGTAGCGTTGTACGTGATTGTTCGTCTGTTCAGGAGGCGTCTGAGAAAGCGGGACGAGGCCATCGATCGGAAGAATAGCGAGATAGGGAAGAGCAGGACTTTGCTTCACGAGAGCGAGTCGGAACGCAGCGAACTTCGATCTGTCCTGATGTTCAAGGACAAACTGGTGATGTCGCTTCAGCAGAATCCGCGCTATCTGTCTGATGCTGAGTGGGGGCGGCTGGAGAAGATTCTGGACGATGTCTGCAACCGTTTTACGGAGAGGCTTCGCTCCTCGTTCCCTGGTCTGACCGGTGCCGAGCTTCGCATCGCGGTTCTTCTACGTTTCGGCTTCACCGGCAAGCAGATGGCCTCGATGATGGGAATATCCCCGACCTCAGTCACGAAAGGCAAGCAGCGTCTCAAGGCCCGTGTCGCCTCCGCCCTCCCCGAAGGCTCCACCATCGATGAGTTCATCGCCACGTTCTAGTTTAGGAATCAATCGAAAGGACGAATGACGGAAGTCTGGTTTCAGATTTCTGATTTTTACGGAACTCCTTCACGGTCAAAAGCCCCTGAGATAGCCGAGACATGGCTCTGCCTGAAATAGTCCTTGCTCCAAGTGCAAGTTTTTCATTCGAAGACCAAACGCAAGTGTTTCCAGGGCACATCGTGCTGAAAGCGTTTCGTAAGGAACTTTCTGAACGAAGGTAACGGAATATTCACTACCTTTTACGAAAAATTTTGGAAACCGGCATAACTTCTCAAAAGTGGCTATCAATCAGACAACACGCCACTATGTAAAATAGAAACACTGAAGATTGATACTGTCTTAATAGTTTTTTCATTATATTTGGTGAACGATGGCCATTGATAATGAGTACTTTTCACAACATAGATGAACTGACACGGTGCCTTGACAGGGAGAAGAGACTGCTGAATGAATTATTCGCCAAGCGCAACACCCTTTCTTTCAGATACGATTATGCCTTGGAGTTAACCGACTACAAGGCTGAACGAATAAAATATCTGATAGAGAATGAGGTTATCCGTGAAAGCGGTGACTTTCTGGAGATGGAGGACATCTATGTACAATTCTTCGAAGAGGTCCTTCAAATCAACGAGGAAATCAATGTCGCAAGTGTACAGGATTACATCACGCATCTTAAGGAGAACATCGAATACTGGATGAGTTCCGGAAGCGAGAAGGATAAGTATAAATATTCCAATGAAGTCAGAAGGGCGCTGAAGCGAATTGCTTTGGCGACAGAGAAGAACGTCATCGATGTAAAAAGGAATATTGACAGAACGTATAAGAGCGAACCTGACTACAAAATCAAAAAGAAGAAACTTGAGAATCTGGATTCCAAACGTAAAGGAATATCCTCGTTGATTGACAGTGCGGAGCGGGTTATTGACGAAGAAAACACTTTCTTTACGGTTGCGATGGACAATCAGATGAGAAGCGTTGTCAATGATGTGCGTCTCCAGATGAAAGACTCTTATCATAACTTGATTGAGATTGAGCGACAGATCATCACTTACCTTAATCTGATAGAATATCAGAATATGCTTCTGGAGAAAGCCCGTCGCCTCAGATACCTTAAGGATCAACTCATTCTCGAAGACGCGACAAACATTCGGCAGATAGCATCCGAAATGAATCCTGTGACATTCGAGCCGGAGACGAGGACGTTGAACCGTAGACTCTCTCTGGAAAGGATGCAGAACGACGACAGCGTTCAAGAGGCTATATTGAAAGTTGTGAAAGAGAGCGGGAGCAGACATTCCTCTCAAGGAAGAATGGCCGGAGACATTCCGGAATCATACCTGACAAATGAGCGCAGAATCAATGATTCCTTTAATCTTAAAGGTATATTCAATGCCTTCACCGCCACTGGGCACAATTTGTTCAAGTTCATTTGGAATTATGAATATCATACACCGGTTTCCAACAACACGAGAATAATGATATTCTGCCAGATTGCTTCCATATTCTCCGACAGCCTCAGTTTCACCAATGAATATGAAAGATCCGGGGATATTGAATATCCGGTCGTTAATGCAAGATAACAGTTAATATGAGATATACCACAGAAATATTCGAGACCCTCTCAAAGGGCAAATTCATTTCAGCCAACAGTCTGGACAAGGCCCAGCAACATTGGTTCGATGACATTGAGGATAATTTCCAGGAATACTATGACTTCTTCATCCAGATTGGATATTCTCTTGAAATGGGAAACGGATATTGTTTTTTCACCAGACCTATTTCCAAGGTGGATCTTGAGACCAAGATAAAGTCATTGATGAAATGGATTGACAACCTTTCATTTCTTAAGTCGTTCAATTCCCTGTTTGGTTCGGGGTTCACATTCACGAAAGCCGACATCCTCGTCCAGTTTTCGTGTAATGTGGAATTGAAAAACCTGATTTCCAAAATGTTTTCAGGAAAGAGCAGCAATGAGGACAAGATTGAAGCTCTTATCAACGACCTTATGCGCGAAGGGTTCATTGAAACCGAGAATGAGATTGAGGGGCGATACAAAGTGCTGAACTCGTTCGGTTATATTGAAGAAATAGTACAAAAGATTGACATAGCGGAGGAGACTGACAATGAGGAATCTAAGTAAAATCATATTCATAAATAGCGCTAACATCCCGTATTCCGAGACAAGGCTTGACGGCAACGTGCATTTCATAGGGACCCAGGGTGTAGGGAAAAGTACAATCCTGCGTGCTATATTATTCTTTTACAACGCCTCACCTATCCATCTGGGGATTCCGAAGGAGAAAAAGAATTTCGACGCTTTCTATTTTCCGTTTTCCAACTCGTACATAATCTATGAAGTGGAACGGGAAAACGGATCTTATAGCATAATAGTCTATAAATCAATGGGACGTGTCTGCTACAGGTTCGTTGATGCCCCATACGATAGAACTTGGTTCATCGGCCTTGGCAACAAAGTTTATGAAGACTGGACAGAAGTCAGGCATCGGATCAGCGAGTCAAGCGGCACCCAACCGTCAAGAAAAGTTGCTACCTTCGAACTTTTCCGCGACATTATCTATGGCAACAACAGACGGCCGGAGATGGTTGACTTCCGGAAATATGCTATTGTCGAAAGTCCCAAATATCAGAATATTCCACGAACCATCCAGAATGTGTTTCTTAACACCAAACTGGATGCCGATTTCATAAAGGACACAATCATCAAGTCAATGACGGACGATGACTTAAGCATTGACCTTGATTATTTCAGAAATCAGATCCGAGAGTTCGAAAATGAGTACAATGACATTTACCTTTGGCTCAAGAAGGAGGCTAATGGCACAAACAGAAAGACAATTCAGGCAGAAGATGTCCTGAGGAAATATAACGCTATCCTATATTCACGTAAGCATATCCGCGAACTTCGTGAAGAATTGAATTATGCGCTCAGGCAATGCCTTGAAAGCAAGCCTGAAACCGAAAGGCTCATTGGAGACACCTTATCGGAACTGGAACGAGCCGAGCGACTCATTTCCGAAGAGACCCGAAAATATAACAAAGAGTTGGACGCTTTGAAAAAGTCCATTAATATTCTTGGCGACAAGATCAATGAGAGCAGGAAAAGGAAACGGAAATACGATGATATGCGGATATCCGAAATCATCAGGCGTGTCAAGCAGGAAGAATCTTTGACCTCAGAGAAAGCCAACACTGAAGCCATTCTTAGGGAACTTACATCAGGGAGCAGGGATATTTCGCTGAAATATAAACGTATAGAGGATTCTCTTCGGTCCGCTGCAGCGGAAAATAGAAACATACTAAATGCGGAGTTGTCCGAGTTCAAATCAAACAAAGCCGAAGAAAAAGAGCGAATTATCTCCGAGGGCAGGAAAACAGAAGACAGAATAAGGTCACTGTCGGCTGAAGATATCAGAGCTTCTGAAGAGTCTGTCTCTGGAATAACTGATCAGCTGAATGCGGAACGGGTGCGCAGAGAGCGTATTGCCAGGACCAAGTATCACGAAAAGGAAATCAGTGAGAAAGAGTCTGAGATAAAGGTACTTGAGAAGATCGTCATAGAATCCGAAGCGGAGAAAAAATCTCTTCATAGGGAAAAGGAATCTATCGCTCGGGAAGAAGATATGTTGCTGAAAGAGTGCGAGATGAAATATCACACAACTCTCTCGGAACTTTCCGGCAAATCCACAGAGATAAAGAAAACTATTGATGAAATCAACAGCATACTTGATGGTTACAGAGGCTCATTGTGCGAATGGCTGTCCGAGAATGTTTCCGGTTGGGAGAGGAACATCGGGAAAGTGATAGATGACCAGAATGTACTCTACAACAGATCATTATCCCCTAAGAGAGTTGAATATTCCGGAAATATATTCGGAATAACATTGGAACTGTCTGGCATAGAAAAGGAGATTCTAACTCCTGAAATCCTTAAAGGTAGAAAGAACGAGGCAGAACAGAGGAAAGAGGACATTGACAAAGAGATTGACAAAGCGATAAATGAACGTGAGGCAGAGAAAAATGCCATTGTCAGCAAAGCAAACCGAAAAGCAAAGACTTTGGACGCAAGAATTCAAGAAATAGGTTTGTGTTGTTATGAGAGCAATGAAGCCATCAAGAAACTGAATGTTGAAATCAACAATCTGAACAAGGCTGGGAAAGAAAAGAAGGAAAAAGATCTGAATGCCATCGAGCATAGAATAGAAGATTTTGGCAATAGACTTGAGCTTGCAAAGGCGGCACTTTCTCAAAGTAGGGAAACCCTGAACAAGAAGATCATCATAGCCCAAAAGTCCACTGTCTCCAAAATCTCCGCCATCGAAGCGGGTTTTAAAGAGAAAGAGCATGACATCAACAGGAGGTTGCTCCAGTTGAACGAAAATCTTGACTATAAGCTGGCTCAGAACGACAAAGAGAGACTGCTAGAGTTGGAGAACGCTGGTGCGGATGTGGCATCCATGAAACGGTACGAAAGTGCTATCCGTGAGATTGACAATGAACTTTCTTTCATAAAGAACCATAGGTCTGACGTTTCTGACTATGAAAAAGACAAACGCGAGCTTTTTGACAACGAAGAAGGTTTTATCAGTGAGAAGAAAGAAGTCGAAGCTAAGGTAAAGAATCTTGACGAGCGATTCCGATTACGCAAAGATAGATTGGAAACGGAAAGGAATAGGCTCCTGAAAATAATCAATGACGAGAAAGAACGACTGAAAACGATCAATGATAATGTTCATGAAGCAAACAACTTCCTCGAAGATTCCACGCTTAATCCTTATACTGAGCAGACAGACGAGGAAAAGCAAGCCAGCAAGTCTTGCCGTGAGATAACAAATGACTTGAGATCCAGAATCATTTCAAGAGAAAATGATATGAAAGCGTTCAAAAGCGCTGTCACCGTGTTCAAAGATGGGTTCTCACCCCGAAACCTTTTCAACTTCAAGACAGGAATGGTTACAGATCAAGAGTATATGGACTTTGCGGCAGGTTTGGACTCATTCATATCCAATGATATGCTTCAAGAGTACCAAAAACGCATCAGTGAGCGTTACACAGACATAATTCGGCGTATCGCTAAAGAGACCTCCGACCTGACCCAAAACAGAAGTGAGATCAACAAGGTCATCAATGAGATCAACGAGGATTTCAGCAAAGACAATTTTGTCGGGGCAATCAAGAACATCTCCTTAAGACAATTGGCAAGCGAAAACCGCCTTGTCCAACTTTTATTGACAATAAAGGAGTTCAACGAGGAGAACCAATACAATATGGGTGAGATAGACTTGTTTTCTCAGGGAGACCGCACGGAAGTCAACACAAAAGCGGTGGATTATCTTATGCGCTTTATGAAAGTGCTGCAGAACGAGCCTTCGGCCAAGACTCTCGACCTCTCGGATTCTTTCAAACTTGAATTCAGGATTGTAGAAAACGACAATGACACAGGATGGGTGGAGAAAATATCCAATGTCGGCTCAGATGGAACGGACATACTTGTAAAGGCAATGATCAACATTATGCTTATCAATGTGTTCAAGGAAAGGGCTTCCCGTAAGTTCGGAGATTTCAGAATCCATTGCATGATGGATGAGATCGGCAAATTGCATCCGAATAATGTCAAAGGAATACTGATGTTCGCGAACAAAAGAAACATTCTGTTGGTGAACAGTTCACCTACCACTTTCAACGCGGAAGACTACAAATACACATATCTGCTTGAAAAAGACAAGAATAACAGAACTCTTATAATTCCCCTCATTAGCTATTTGGACTGATTATTATGGCAGACAACAGACTTACATCCTCACAGGCACAGAAACTCCTGAGAATCCTATCCGGAGAGGCATTGGCCTGGACAGCACTTCCGGAATGGATCACAAGGCCACTATTGGACGGAAATGTCATCTCCATCAGCGCAAACGGAAGCCGTAAGAAGATACGTGTCCAGAATCCGGAACTATGTGATCAATTCATCAGGGATCTGTTCACCTGCGGTGCCCCCATCGACGAATGGATAAAATTGCGTTCAGATGATTTTACAAGACAGGACTTGGTCAATAAGACAGGTGACACAAAAACATTAAAAGTTAACACCCTACGGGGTTTTTTGGTCAATTGCATCGAACCTGTGGACATCTCCATTGATAAACAAGTAATCACGCTTACCCCATACACCGGAATGTCTATTTTTATCTATCATCCAGAAACCTTCCGCATTCCGGAAGATGCTGTTGTCGTGGGAATAGAAAACGTGGAGAATTTCAACAATCTTTCCAAACTGACTTACTTATTCCCAAAGGGGAAGTACCTTTTCGTGTCCAGATACCCACAAAACTCCGCACTCTATGAATGGCTGGAACGAATACCTAACAAATATATTCATTTCGGAGATTTTGATCTGGCCGGCATTAATATTTACCAGACAGAGTTTTATACCAGATTAGGAGACAGGGCCTCTATGCTTATTCCGGACGACATCGAAGACAGAATAAAGCACGGAAATGAATCGTTATTCAACAAACAGTACAATAAGTTCAAGTCTTTGAATATATTAGATCCGCGCATCAAGCCGCTGTTTGATATGATAATGAGACATCACCGCTGCTATGAGCAAGAAGGATATATTCTGGGATAAATTCCAATTGAACTTATTCTGATTTCTGTGGTGAGCGGTATGGAAAGGGCGAGAAAAATTACGGGTCTCATTCCTGATAACCTGAATCAAGTTCCTTTTCTATCTCTTCAATCGTTGGAAGTGTTGATTTCCACTTGTCTGCGATCTCTTTAGTAATCGTAGTCTCCCAAGAAGCCACCCCGATAGGTTTATTTATTGACTCCAACGAATATTTCACAATGGTTTCCGATTTACTCTTAACAAGGAGCAAACCAATAGTAGGCTCATCACTTTGATGCCGGAGAGTATGGTCAACGACTGTCTGGTAAAAAGCAAGTTGTCCCATCATTTCCGGAGCGAATGGTATAGCCTTAAGCTCTTATGCTGCGTAGATA